>JAGGVO010000043.1 GCA_021157965.1 Candidatus Neomarinimicrobiota bacterium | reverse complement strand
GCATCCAGCATCATGGGCGGGCCGCAAAGGTAATACTCTATTTCGGAAGGGTCTTCGTGTTTGCTCAGGTATTCGTCAAAAGCCACCTGATGGATAAATCCCACCGGTCCGTTCCATTTGTCTTCCGGCAGAGGATCACTCAGGGCCACATGATATGAAAAGTTGGGGTGTTCTTTGGCAATGGCCTTGAATTCCTCATCATAAAACATTTCCCGTCTGGACCGGGCACCATACCAGAAGGTGGCCTTCCGTTTGGTTTTTTCCGTGTGGAAAAGATGAAAGATATGACTCCGCATGGGGGCCATCCCCGCGCCACCGCCGATAAAACACATTTCTCTGTCAGTATCTTTAATATAAAACTCACCATAAGGACCCGAAATGGTGACTTTATCGCCCGGCTTCAGGTTAAAAATCCAGGATGAGGCAATGCCCGGAGGAACATCCATACCCCGGGGCGGTGTGGCAATCCGGACATTCAGAATGACTTTCTGTCCCTCCGCCGGATGATTGGCCATAGAATAAGCCCGGAAGACCGGCTCGGGATTTTTAACCTGTAAATCAAATAAGTTGTACTTTTCCCAGTCCTCCCGAAACCGCTTGTCAATATCAAAATTCTTAAAACTCAATTCATATTCAGGGATATCGATCTGAATATATCCTCCGGAGCGGAATTCCAAATGCTGTCCCTCGTCCAGATCCAGGACCAACTCTTTTATAAACGTAGCAACATTCCTGTTGGATTTTACCGTGCATGAGTATTTCTGTATATTGAAAATTTCTTCCGGAATCCGGATGGACATGTCGTTTTTAACTTTCACCTGGCAGGAGAGACGCCAATTTTCTTTCTGCTCCCGGTAGGAGAAATGGCTTGTTTCCGTAGGGAGGATTTCTCCGCCACCTTCGAGAATCTGGCACTTGCACATGGCGCAGGTTCCGCCGCCGCCACAGGCCGAAGGGAGGAAAATTTTCTGGTCGGACAGGGTGTTCAGCAGGGTTTTGCCTGCCGGGACGGTGATGCTCTTTTCTTCATTCTCATTGATGGTGATTTTTACATCACCTTTATACACCAGCTTGGATTCGGCGGCGATGAGGATGAGTACCAGCACCACAATCATGCCGACAAAGACGAGAGTACTGATAAGTAAGACGCCTAAGGTTGTCAAAACACGTCTCCGTTCATTTTAAGGTTATAAGCTGATACCGGAAAAACTCATAAATGCCACAGCCATGAGTCCCGTTACCAGCATGGCGATTCCGAGTCCCCGCAAGCCCTGAGGAATATTAGAATACCGCAATTTATGCCGGATGGCCGCCATGGACACAATAGCCAGCATCCAGCCGGTTCCGGCGCCAAACCCGAATACGATGGATTCTCCGAAGGTATAGGAACGTTCCACCATAAACAGGGAGGATCCCAGGATGGCGCAATTGACGGCGATAAGGGGGAGAAAAATTCCCAGTGCCGCATACAAGGCCGGACTGAAACGGTCCAGGATCATCTCCACAAGCTGGACCATGGCGGCGATGACGGCAATAAAGGCAATAAAACGGAGAAAACTCAGATCCGCTTCCGGCAGCCCCGCCCAGCCAAGGGCTCCATCCTCCAGGAGGAAATGATTGATCAGCCAGTTTACAGGCGTGGTGATTGTCAAAACGAAAACCACGGCAAATCCCAGTCCCACCGAGTTTTCCACCTTTTTCGAGACAGCCAGGAAGGAACACATCCCCAGGAAAAATGCCAGGAGAATATTTTCCACGAAAATGGATTTGACAAGCAGGCCCAGATAGTGTTCAAACATCATTCACCTCACTCTTCTTCCGAATATTTAAACAGGGTCCGCTGAAGCCAGATAATCAGTCCCAACAGGATAAAAGCCCCCGGGGCTAATACCATGAGTCCCATATTCTGATATCCCGCTTCATAGGCTGCTGTTGGAATCAGGGTGATTCCGAAAAAGCTGCCGCTGCCCAGGATTTCCCGGCCGATGGAGACCAGAATCAAAATCATGCCGTATCCCAGTCCGTTCCCGATACCGTCCAGGAGGGATGGAATGGGTTTGTTCTGCATGGCGAAGGCTTCCGCCCGCCCCATGACTATGCAATTCGTGATGATGAGTCCTACAAAAACGGAAAGTTGTTTGCTGATGTCATACAAAAAGGCCCGTAAAACCTGATCCACTAAAATCACCAGCGAAGCGATAATGGTCAGTTCCACAATGATGCGGATTTTCGAAGGGATTTTTTCCCGGAGGAGGGACACAAAGAGGTTTGAAAAGGCCAGGACAAATATCACGGCAAGGGTCATCACCAGGGCGGTTTTTACCTGAACGGTTACGGCCAGGGCTGAACAAATACCCAATACCTGTTTATTGATGGGATTGTTATCGATAATGGGATCTTTTAAAACCCGTTTGTGGGTGGGGGATAAAAGGGACATTAATCCACCTCCTTTTTCCGGTTTTTAAACCAGGCTTCGTACTTTTGCAGATCCTCCCGAAGAAACTGAGTAACTCCTTTACCCGTAAGTGTGGCCCCGCTGATACCGTCTACGGTGTGATAGAGCTGATTTTGGGGGACGGATGATTCTGCATTTCCCCGGGCGATCCGAATGCTGACCAGCTCTCCGTCCGGACCAAAAATCTTTTTTCCGGCAAAGTTTTCTGAAAACCACTCCTTTTCGATTTCACCGCCCAGTCCGGGTGTTTCACCGTGTTTGTAAAAAGTCACCCAGCGGACCGTTTCAAAATCCGGTTCAAGGGAGAGGTAACCGTATATGGTGGACCAGAGTCCCTTACCTGAAACGGGGATGGCCAGGGCAACCAGTTCACCGGCCTTGTTTTTCCTGAGGTAAACCGGCAGTTCACCGGAATCTGACACTTTTCCATCTTGTGTTACAAAAATTTCTTCCAGTGAGTCGGCGTATACCTGTTCGATTTTCTCAGGTGATAATCCCTCTTCAGACACGAGTCCAAGGGATTTCAGAATATTGGTTTTCAGGTCCAGTTCTTCATTCCGTTCCTGGTAGGGCTTTAGAAGCGTGGCGGCGGAAGCCAGAAGCAGGCTGGCCACAACCGTCACGATAACGGCGAAAAGAAGGGTGTATTTATTGCTGTGCACGGTTCAACCTCCTTTTCATGTTGGCTTTCACCACGTAGTAATCAAAGAGAGGGGCGAAAAGATTCCCAAAGAGGATCGCCAGCATCATCCCTTCCGGATAGGCGGGATTCACCACCCGGATGAGAATCGTCATGACGCCGATAAGCAGCCCGTAAAACCATTTACCCGTACGCGTCATGGCCGCCGATACGGGATCCGTGACCATAAAGACTGTGCCGAAGAGAAATCCTCCCATGAGAATATGGTAGTGAAAGGGCAGGTGCATCATGGGATTGGAACCGGGTTTTGCCAGGATATTGAAAAGGGAAACGGTCAGGAATGCTCCGATAACCGTACCGGCCATGGACCGCCAGCTTGCCGTCCGGGTGATGAGAAGGAAAAGAGCCCCTAACAAAATGGCAATGGCCGAGGTTTCTCCGATACACCCGGGATAGAGTCCGGTTAAAAAAGTTTTCAGATCGTAATTCAGGGAAAAATTCATCAGGGAGGCTGTCACCGATTCTCCGGCCGGAGTGGCTGATGCCACGGCGAGGGGCGTTGCGCTGGTTACGGCATCCACCGATCGGGCCGCCATATAAGGCGCTGAACCGGAAAACCCTGACGGATAGGAAAAAAAGAGAAAAGCCCGTCCTACCAGCGTGGGATTGAAGATATTCATACCCGTTCCGCCAAAGACTTCTTTTCCGATAACCACACCAAAGGAAATTCCCAGGGCAACCTGCCAGAGGGGAGTATTGGGGGGAAGGACCAGCGGAAAAAGTATGCCCGTCACCAGGAATCCTTCGTTAATTTCGTGTTTTCGGATCACGGCAAAAAGCACTTCCCAGAATCCCCCCACGGCATAGGACACGATGATAATGGGCAACACAACCCGGAGTCCCCGAAAAACAGCACCCCAGAATGTGATGGAAATTCCGTCGGCAATGAGTCCCTGAAGTCCCGTGTTGTAAATGCCCATGAGGATGACAGGGATCAATGCAATGATTACCATGGACATAAGGCGCTTAATATCCAGGTGATCGCGGATATGGGGTGCATCATCGGTGACTTTTCCGGTGGTAAAGGCAAAGGATTCAATACCTTCGAAGAGAAACCAGAGTCCGTGAAAACGTCCGCCTTCTTCAAAATGAGGTCGGAGTGTATCGAAAAGTTTTCGCAAGATTTTCACAATTATCCCTCCCGTTCCAGGAGATCGAGTCCCTGACGTACAATTGTATTGATATCATTTTTCGACGGATCCACATAGGCACAGAGTGCCAGATCTTCCACATCCACTTCATAAAGACCCAGGGCTTCCATTTCCGGGATGTCTTCTGCCAGGATGCTCCGGAGCAGATAATCGGGATAGATATCCATGGGAACCACTTTTTCAAAAAGTCCGGTTTGTATAAAAGCTCTTTGTCCGCCATGCCGGTTGGTGTCAAAGGAATAGCTCTTTTTGGGAAACAGGGAGCTTAAAAAGGTTTTGGAAAAACTGAAAGCCCTGGCCCCCGGTGCAATCCATCCAAGAAACCGGCGCTCACGGTTTTCCGGGATGAGGGTTAGCAAGGTATCGTAAAATCCGAAGTATCCGTTTTTTTCTTTTTTTTCACCGGTGAGGACATTCCCGGCAATCACGCGGATATCGGCATCTTCGGGAATTTTCCCCATGGCATGGGCAAGGGGAGCCCCCCAGGGGATTTCCACATAGCGGGGATCAGGAGCGGCTTCACCGGCCACAGCGACCCGGATACGTTGGGGATAAACGCCGGTCGTTAAAAAGGACATGATCAGAACCAAATCCCGGGGACGGACCACCCACACCGATTCACCCCGGTTGATGGGGTCAATATGGTGGATATGAACACCCGGGTTACCGGCAGGATGGGGACCGGTAAAGACATGCTTTTCAACCCCTTTCAGGGATTTTTCCAGGTCTGTGGTTCCCTTTCCGCACACGTGGACCGGGCCGTCCGTAAATTTTTTCAAAAATGAAATCCCCTGGATAAACAAATCCTCTTCTCCCTGAATGAGAAAGAGGGGATCGGCAGCCAGGGGTGCCGTATCCATGAGAGATATAAAAATACTTTTCGGATTTTTATCCGGTCGGGCAATGCGTGTAAAAGGACGCTCTCTCAAAAGGGGCCACAAGCCTGCTTTAAGCAGATCTTCCTGAAGTTCTTCAGCATCGGCTTTTTCAATTTCTTTCAGAGATCGTGACGGATAAGAGACCTGTTTCTTATTTCCGTCCGTTTGAATGACAATTTGTTCGATTTTCCGGCGTTCGCCATAGTGGATGGCGTGAATAGTTCCGCTGGCAGGACTGCAAAACCGGAAACGTTCTTCCTGTTTGTCGAAAAAGAGCGGAGTGCCGGCCAGAACCGTATCGCCTTCCCGTACCAGAAGTTTGGGTTTTATATTGTGAAAGGATTCAGGCAGGACAGCGACATATTGCGTGTCCGGCAGGATGTCCAGCTCTTTTCGTGCCATGCCTGTCATGGGAATGTCAAAACCGCGGGTGATGTTAATCTGTGCCATGTGTTGTTTCCTCTTCCTCTGAAAACCGAAAAATACACAAAATAAAATAACCTTGCGCAGAGTTTTTCAGCATAGCATTCAATTTGCGTGACAGATAGGTTTTGTGGAGCTAAGGAGGATCGAACTCCTGACCTCGACATTGCGAACGTCGCGCTCTCCCGGCTGAGCTATAGCCCCTTATCTGGTGGGAAATTTATAAATTATCGAAACAATTCATAATAATTATTTTAATGCTGAATGCTGAATTCTGAATTGAATTTTTTTTAATTATGAATTGGGAAACATGAAAGACCAATGATTTATGTGATCAGCGATACTTTTTCAAAAACTCTTGAACATAAAGCACAACAAAATGCTCAAAGCCTGAATACTATAATTGACAAACAAAACCAAACTCATAATTCCTAATTTAATTCATAATTATTAATTTGATTCATCATTCATCGTTTTCAATGTGGTATTTTATATTTAGCCAGCCACTCATAAAACGTGCTCCGGGCCACGCCTAATTGTTTGGCTGCTTTTTTGCAGTTTCCGCCTGTAGCTTTCAGGGCTTCATGAATTTCCCGGATTCTCTTTTGAGCATATAGGTCATTGTAAAAAGCAGATGCCTTTAATTTTCTCAACCGTCCGGGCAGATGGTTTTTCTCCAGTGTTTGAGGCCTGTATTTCAGCAGGGCTGTTGTCAGAACATCCTGCATTTCTTCCAGATTTTCCGGCCAGCCGTAAAGGGAGAATATCTGCCGGACAGCGGGAGAAACAACCGGGCAGGACAGATGAAATCGGGCAGATAGTGCCTGAAGGATATTGTCCGTCAATATTTCAATGTCCGATTTATCATTACTTATGGATTCCAGTAAAAGAGGACTTCTGTCAAAGTAAGCGACAAGTTCAGGGATAAAACGAGTCAGTTTTTCATTATCTGTGGTACAGATAAACCGCACATTGAATTTTGTATGGTCCGGTAGTTCCCGGTTTTGCAGCAGGGTATAGAAATCTTCCTGAAGATCTTCGTCCATCCGGTCTGCATGCATCAGGATAAGCGTACCACTGTTGGTTCGGGATATCAGACACTGTCCAGCATCTTTCTCAGGACTTGTTTTAAATTCTCCCCATAGAAGTTCCCGGATTTCAAAAGGGCGATATCCGGCTAAATCAAAGGTAACCATGGGACCTGATGCCCGTTGAGATTCTGCATGGATCAGACGGGCGAATTCTGACTTGAAAAGCCCCCTTTCCCCTGCAATGAGAATATCCCACGGGGATTTGCCTAAAAGTTGTACAGGATTCTGAGTCTTTTTTTGAAATGCCGTGTTTTTTAATATAACCTGGAGGGGGAGCCGGGGAGTTATGGACGATTTCCGGGCCGGCCTGAGGCCGGTGAGGCTTTCAAAAGGAGTAAAGGCCAGAAGTAATCCGGTGATTTTATTTTCACTGTTTCTTATGAGAGCGGAAGAGACATAAAATGTTTTGGATTGATTCCCGTAGTTCAATACATGTTCGCGGTATAAAAATTCCTTTTCAAGCCGAATCAAATCACCGGGGACAAGGCCTTTTTGGATGATGGATTGTAAGTATCGGTTTTCCACACGCTGCTGTGTGATATTAAACAATTCCCGGGCTCTTTGGTTAATATAGGTGATTTGCTCGGATGTATTCAGGACGATGATTCCCGAAGGGATGTGCTCAAGGATTTTTAAAAGAACCGATTCCCGTTCCTGCGTTTGATGTAATTGTGTATGCTGAATTCTCTGCCGGTTCATCAGATCACCGATGAGTAGAAACATCCGGACCGCTTCCGGATCGTATGTGCTTGTATGCATCTCCAGAACACAACATCCGGCCACGTGTTTTTCTGCGTCCCTTAGGGGATGTGCGGCATAGATGCTGCCGAGAAATCGGTTCTGAAAAAATTCCTTTTGGACCATAACCATCGACTGGTTCAGGGTTATGCAGGTCCCGGCGATGTTGGTTCCCATATCCCGTTCACTTACCCGCATGCCTGTCCGGTACAGGGGGGATTCCCCGTCTGTTTTTATGACGGTTCCTTCCACATCCACCCAGATAAGGGTGACAGGAATGTTTTTGTGTTTTAAAAGGATATCCAGGTTTTCCCGGACGGTTTCAAACAGTTCGATAAAAGGGGCAAGGGGTTGTAAGCGCCGACGGATTTCCCCTTCGTCAGCTCTTTCGGGTTCAGGAGATGGTGCCAGGGTTATGCCGTAAATTCTGGATCGTTCCCAGGAATCCAGAATAAAATCCCGGACAATATTCGGAGAAGGCTTCTGGCCGTTCAGAAAGCGGGCTTTTTCGATGGCTATTCTGCCGGTGTCTAACGGTTTATCGGGTATGTACATCCGTCTACCAGGTCATGTTCAATGAAATCATCCAATATCGCCGGTCAAGGTACCAAATTGTATGATTGGAAAAAAGATTTCTTACAGATCCACCGGCTGTCCAGGTCAGTGGACCTGTTTTAAAATCCCGGCTGATATACATATCCACATTTTTCCGTCCCTCCAGTTCACCCTGATAGACAATGCCTTCTGTCTGGCTGTAATAATAACTTTGACGGCCTTCAAGAAACAGGCGAATCCGGTAGTGCGTTTTGCATGGATGAATCCGGAATTCAATCTGGTGTCGGTATTCCGGCTTGTTTTGAAATACCCGGATGTCACTGATGTCCAGAAGCATGGAACCACCGTGGATTTCCAGGGCTCCGTGGAGTGTTGTGGCGGTAAGGGAGAGGTCTATACCATGTATCTCCGAGGGGTTTACCGAATTTACCGGTGTAGGATCTTTTCGCATGGCAAAGACTTCGTAAATTTTGTTTTCATAGCGGTTGTTAAAATAAGAAAAGGCATATTCAACCTTATCCAGAAAACTCCATGCCCCCTGAGGATAGTTTGTTCCGTTGATCCCCAGTTCGAAGGAGACATTTCGCTCAGGAACAAGGGTGCAGTCCCGGAAAGCTCCCAGTTCTGTAAATCCGGACCGGTACAATTCATCCAATTTGGGAAAACGGATATTATCCCCACTCAGGACATACAGCACGTAATCACTGTTTTTCAGATGCGAACTCACGGAAAAGCTCATTTTCCGGGAAAATTTTTGCCAGGAATATTCTTTTTCCCGGAAGACGGGATAATCCATGCCTTCTCCGCTTTTTTCACTCCGGATTTCCTGTCTGTCCAGGCGGAGGGCAATATCAATCTCAAACCACTCAATGAGGGAATAGCCCGTCTCATCCTTTAATTTCAGAATGCCTGCCCCGTTATAAGCCTTTTTTTTGAGAATATCTTCGTAATGGTAAACCACCGGTTCAATGTAATATCCCTTTTTCATTTGTTTTCCCGAATATTCAGACCGGTTCATATCTGTCCTGAGTTGCAGGGAACCATAAGGGAATAACATTTTCTTTCCCAGGGTGTAAATACGGTTTTTCTCGGATTTAACGGCTTTCCGGTGATAGGAATCCTGAATGAAAAAGGACTCGGTTCGGTAGTTTTTATAGGCCATTTCCGCCTGAATATCCTTCAGAAATCCTAAGGATCCGTTAAATGAAAGATGGGCAATACCATGTTTTTCTTCGTTGGCATAGGGCAGGGTGGTCCCTCCGGACATCGCCGGCCGGTAGAGAATTTTTCCGGAAAGAAGGTTGTTATTTTCAAATTGATACCGGCTGAGGAGTGAATAAAAGGTTTCATGCCGTACAATGGGTTGATCCCGGAGTTTATAAGACTTGGACATGATTCCCAAACGGGTGTCGAGTCCTTTCAGGTGGAGATAGATGTTTGTCCCCGCATCCTGTCCATATAGCTCATCGGCCCGGGCAAAAATCTCCAGGTTCCGGTCCCCGGAGATTTTCGGTGTAATGTTCACGACACCACCAAAAGCGCCGGATCCAAACAACGTGGAATGGCTTCCCTTGAGGATTTGAAAGGATTCAATATCGTAAATATTCAACAGGGACAGATCGAAGGTGCCGCTGAATTCTGTATTCAGGGGGAGGCCATCATAGACGATAAGCACTTCGTCGGCATTGCTTCCACGGATGGAAATATATTGGCTGCCGTCCGGAGGACCCGTTATCTGTACCGAGGCTTCCATGGCAAGTACATCGGCTGGACCCGTAACGCCGAAGCGGAGATATTCCTCCGTTTCCAGCAGGCGAATGTTTGTGGTGACTTCTTCTTTGGTCCAATCTTTCTGATTCCCCAGTACCACGATTTGTCCCATGGGAATGGCGGTTGGCATCAGGGGAACGATTGTCTGGGTTTTTAAATTACTCCAGCTGATTTCCAGCGCATAATATCCCATATACGTGATGCGGATTTCCGTCGAGGGGTCCAGGTTTTTCAGGGTGAAATATCCCTCTTCGTCGGATACCGTCCCTTTTTCCGATCCCACTATCAGTACGTTGGCTCCCGCCAGAGGAGCCCCCGTTTTTTTATCCATAACTCGGAAAGTCTCCCCTTGGAGCAGTGCGGATGTGATCAAAAGGAAAAAGAAGATGTACCTGTAAAATTTCATTACCAGGCCTGTCCGTAACCGGTGTTTTCAAGGATACGTTCATTCTGTCCGTCGTTATCAGAAATGCAAAGATGTCCGTTCTGATTATACAAAAGGTATTCTCCTGAAGGTGAAAGACGGAGGTCCGGTTCCGCAGGTTCTGACATAATCAGTCTTTGTTCCAATTCGGGCCATGTAAGGGAAAATACGTCATAATGGGTATCCCCGGCCAATAAACCCTGTTTTTGAAGAACAATAAAAATCTGCCGGGTTTCCGGATTGCCTTCGAGCTGTAGGATCTCCCCGTCAAAGCGGAGAAGCGTATGAATGGAACCGTCTGCATGATTTCGGTGGTATACGGTACTATCCGATGTGAAAAGTGTGTGATTTCCCGGGTCAATGGCAAGTGGATATGAATAGTCCCGGAGATCTTCATTGGGAGACAGCAGTGTGATCTGATCCGGATTTTGAGGATCGATTTCGTAAATCCTCCGGTGTTCTAATTTATAGGGAATGCCCGTCAGGAGGATACGTTCGCCACCGGCTGACCACCGGATGTCCCTTGGATATCCCTTGAAAGGAATGGCTTTACTTTTTCCATCGGGTTGGCATATCAGGACGGTTTGATAAGACAGGAGGAGGATATCACCGGTGTGGGGGTTCACATCCATCCGGAAAAAATTGCCGGGTTGGATGCGTTTCAACCCAGAACCGTCTGATTTTGACTGATATAAGCCGTCAGCAAGAAGGTAATTTACCTGATCTCTGCCAGAAAAGGGTTGGACACTATAAATGGTTTTTTCATGAGTGATACGGCGAATGAAAGGTGTTTGAATACTCCGGATATAGGCGGATTGAAAACCGTCATCCCGTATATCGAGAAAAACACAGGTTGGCGTGAAAGTTGCGTATCGGTGATATGTCACCGTATCGGTACTTTGAGGACGGATTTGAATGAGGACATCCGTAAGATTGCCGACAGATAGAAAGGTGTCCGGATGTGCCGCGCAGGTTGCAAGGGTATCGTTTGGGTTTTCAGGATTAATCAGGTGGATGTCGTAAGGCCCGTCGGGAAAAGACGGCCATGAAAATCCTGTCGGATCGGGGTGGAAGGTAACCGGGCATTTTTTAGCGGGAATACTGTTGACCAAAATACGGACCGGCGGGGATTCTGAGCTGTTACCCTCTTTGTCCGTGGCCACGGCCCGTAGGATATGAAACCGTCCGTCATCCAGTGTGTGGTTTTCCCACCGGGCGAGCATGAAGGGACTCCCTGTGGCGTCCGTGATGTAGCGGTCATCGAGGATTAACGCCACATTCCGGATGGATGTATTGTCCGTCGCTGCCACAAGAATCTCCATTTTATCCGCCACAATCTGTCCGTCCTCCGGTCGGGTAATATTAACGGCAGGTGGAACCTCATCCCTGTATTCGCAGGAGAAAAGAAAAAAGACGGCCAGGATGAAAATCACGTGTTTTCGCATGGTAATAAATTAATGTTAATGTTTTTGTTTAAAAAGGAGAAAGGTTGCAGGGGCGGACCCATCCATGTGTCCGCCCGGAAGAATTTTTGGTTTTCTCCCCAGGAAATGCCAAATTATCAGGTGAATTGTCAGGAGGTACGATGCCGCATTATTCCCGGGATGTAAAAATAGGTCAACTGGTGATGGTCGGGTTCCGGGGACGGAGTCTATCGGAGGATAGTCATATCCGGAATATCATCCGGAATCATCATCTGGGATCGGTGGTGCTTTTTGACGATGTGAGTCCATTCGGTCCGCCTGTCCGGGGCAATGTCGAAAGTCCGGAACAACTGAAAGCCCTGACCCGGGAAATTCAGAACACAGCCGATATTCCCCTTTTTATTGCCCTTGATCATGAAGGCGGCAGTGTGAACCGTTTGAAAGAACGGTATGGTTTTCCTCCTGTGTGTCCCGCATCTGAATTCGGGGACCGGAATGATGAGACATTCACGCGGGAGGAATCGGAACGGCGGGCAAAACTTCTGAAAGAACTGGGGGTCAATGTCAACCTGGCGCCGGTGGTAGATGTGAATGTGAATCCTCAAAATCCGGCTCTGGGCCTACGGAAACGGTGTATATCTCATGACCCGGAGATTGTCACACGGCATGCCCGGATTATGTTAGAAATCTTTCATGATTACGGGATTTATTCCACCCTGAAACATTTTCCCGGACATGGAAGCTCCACCAATGATTCACACTTTGGACTGGTGGATGTCACGGATGGATGGTGTGAATCGGAACTGCATCCTTTCAAAACACTGATTTCGGAAGGGTTTTCGGATTTCATCCTGACGGCTCATGCCTATAATCGCAAACTGGACTCCGATTTCCCCGGAACCCTTTCCCGCAAAATCCTGACGGATCTTCTCCGGAATGAACTGGGGTTTAAAGGGGTGATTATTTCCGACGACATGAATATGGCTGCCATCCATGACCACTATGATCAGGCAGAAGCTGTTGAAATAGCCCTGAACGCCGGTGTGGATATTCTTGCCATTGCCAATGCAAATCACTATGATCCCGAAATTGCTCTCCGAATCATGGACATGATCCGGGAAGGGATTCGAAAAGGACGGATTCAAGAGTCGGTGATTGACCGCTCTTTTGAACGGATTATAAGGTTGAAACAACACCTGAGATTATGAAGTTGTAACCCAACGATCACGGGTTGTCTTATACTATTTGCAGGGAGACATTATGAAAAAACAGATACTCATTCTACTGGCACTGGCGCTCAGCGGATGTGTTTCCATGATGACCGTTTCCAAAGATGTATACGATTTTAAAAGCATGGACCGGAACACCCGGCGGATTGTTATCCGGACGGAAAAGTTTTTAAAATCTTTTCAAACTCCGGAAATCCCGGCCTATATCGGTCTGCAATCCCGGGTGGACAGTGTGCACGTTGATAAAGACGCAAAATCCATGAAAATCTATTTAAACCAATATTTCTCTTATTTTCCCTATCGCCCGGAGCGGGTGGATTACATTTATGAAGCCCTGAAAGATAAGCTGGGATGGCGGTATCGGAACTGGGATGTGACATTATATACTCTGGAAACACCCATTTCCGAACTGGTGCCCAATGTCTACCGGGATTCCACGGAGATTGATGCGGCACGCCGGGGTAAAATGGTGGACCGTCCTGAACCGCTGGTCCGGAATCTGAGTAAATCGGTACATGCAGAAAAGGGGCTCTCCGGAAATGCCATTGCCTTGTGGCACAGTCACGGCTGGTACTACAATATGGAAAAGGACCGTTGGGAATGGGAGCGTCCCCGCCTTTTTGAGACGGTGGAGGATAAACTGCCTCTGTCGTTCATGATCCCCTATATCATTCCCATGCTGGAAAATGCGGGAGGGACTGTCTTCGTTGCCCGGGAACGGGATACACAGGTCCATGAGGTGATTGTGGATAATGATTCATCCGATTCTTTATCATACCGGGAAAAGGGGAACTGGGAAACCAGTGAGATTCCCGGATTTGCCGTGGGGAATCCTCCTTATGAAAATAATATCAATCCTTTTCGTTTAGGCACTATCCGGCGGGTTAAAGCCGATTCCGTGGCAACTGCCCAAATCCGGTGGGTTCCGGATATCCCGGAATCAGGGCGTTATGCAGTGTATGTTTCTTATGAGCATCATCGGGGGAATGTGACCGATGCCCGGTACACGGTTTATCATAAAGGTGGCAAGACGGAATTTGCCGTTAACCAGACCATGGGTGGCAGGACCTGGATTTTTCTGGATTATTTTGAATTTGACGCCGGGCGGAATCCGGATAAGGGATCGGTTGTGCTGACAAACAAAACGGAGAGCCGGGGACTCATGGTAAGTGCCGATGCCGTGAAATTCGGCGGCGGGATGGGCAATGTGTCCCGGAACGGCCGGCTCAGTGGACGGCCCCGGTGGCTTGAAGCCTCCCGTTATTATCTCCAATTTGCCGGTATGCCGGACACTCTGGTTTATGATTTCCATGATGATACCCTGGATTATAACGACGATTATGAAAGCCGGGGCGAATGGGCGAATTACCTGAAAGGGGCACCCTATGGACCCAATGTAAATCGCAATGCGCCCGGACTTGACATTCCTGTGGATTTGAGTTTTGCGTTTCATACAGATGCCGGAATCCGAAAGGATGGCCGCTCTGTAGGAACCCTTTCCATATACAGCCTGTTTGATGAAGAAGGAAACCGTGAATTTCCCGACGGGCAGTCCAGACTTGCCAGCCGGGATTATGCCGATATTCTGCAAACCCAGATTGTCAATGACATCCGGGCGAAGTATGACCCGTTCTGGACACGGCGGCAGCTGATGCAGGGCATGTATTCCGAAGCGTATCGGCCCAATATGCCGGCCGGACTCCTGGAGCTTCTTTCTCACCAGAATTTTTACGACATGAAATTCG
>JAGGVO010000042.1 GCA_021157965.1 Candidatus Neomarinimicrobiota bacterium | reverse complement strand
ACCTATTGTGACGGGGCTGATTGCATGTCCAGCGTTGATCTGGCGGAAAAACTGGTTTTCGTCTTTCCGGAAGTTTATTACTTCTTTGGTGGATGGAAAGTCTGGATTGATAAAGGCAATCCCGTGGAAGTGGGCGAAGGGAAGGTGTTCTGAATGAATAAGCAGCCCATACTAAAATTAGCATGCATGCTTCTTTTAAGTGTTGTGTTTCTAATCAGTGGTTTTTCAAAGCTGGCGGACCCCCATCTCTTCGTCAGGGATATTATGAATTATAAACTTTTTCCACCCCAACCTCTGCATATCCTGGCTATCTGGCTTATCATGCTTGAACTTTTTATCGGTTTCGGTCTTTGGATCCCTTTTCTTCAAAGGGCATCCGCATGGATTTCGGCGGGGTTGATGGCTTTTTTTATTCTGATGGTGGCAATTGCCATGGCGCGCGGACTCGATATCAGTTGCGGATGCTTCGGCCAGGGAAGTCAGAAAGTGGGATGGAAGAAAATTTTGGAAAATACCGGACTCTTAATTGCTGCGCTGTATCTGTTATGGCCCCGGACGTCCGAAAAATCATCCGTAACATCTTCAGATTTATAAAAAATACATAATCAGGTTGCATCATGACATCATTGCTTATCAGAGAGGTTGTCCATAAAGACCGAATGGTTGATGTTTATATTGAAAATGGTTCGATTCAACATATTGATAGTAAAATTGCAAAATCTGCTGATGAAATCATGGATTGCCATGGCCTGAAAGCCATTCTCCCGGCTTTTTATAACGGGCACACCCATGCAGCCATGACGTTGCTGAGGGGATATGCCGATGATCTGCCTCTCTTTGAATGGCTCAATGACTATATCTGGCCTGCCGAAGCCACATTTACCCCTGAACACATTGATGCGGGGACTCGCCTGGCCTGTCTGGAAATGATTCGTTCAGGCACCGTTTTTTTCAACGACATGTACTGGAATTCTCCTATCGTCATCAGGGCTGCTACCGATATGGGGATGCGCATCTGTACTGGTCCTATTGCCCTGGATGCTTATGAATCCGGCAGCCGGATTCTTCAGCAGAAAGACCGGGAAGCCTTTCTTCAGGCAAGGGAATCATATTCCGATCTTCTGATCCCATCCCTTAACGCCCATTCCATCTACAGCGTGTTACCTGAGACCCTGGAAACGATCCGTTGCATTCTGGATAAGTACGATTTATACTTTCATATTCATCTCAGTGAAACACAGAAAGAGGTAAATGATTGTCTTAAAACTCATAGATGTCGGCCGGTGGAATATCTGGACAAGAAGGGACTGCTCACACCTAAAACCATAGTCGCTCACGGCATTCACCTGACGGACGGGGAGCGGGAGATTCTGGCCCGCAGAGGGGTGACCCTTGTACACATGCCCGTTTCAAATATGAAATTGAGCAACGGGTCTTTTGATATTTCAGGTGCTGAAAAGGCAGGATTAAAAGTGATTTTGGGAACGGACGGGGCGTCTTCCAACAACTGCCTGGATATGATGGGTGAAATGAAAACCGCCTCCCTTTTGGCTAAACATGCCTGGGGTGACGTTACCATACTGCCCGCAGAGAAAGTTTATCACATGGCGACACAGGCCGGGGCGGAAGCGTTCGGACTCCATGGAGGGGTGATTGAAGAAGGTCGTCCGGCCGATGCCATCCTTGTGGACCTGAAAAACCCCCGCCTTGTACCGGGCTATCACCTTGTCTCCGATATGGTTTACAGCGCGGATTCATCCTGCATCGATTCAGTTATTTGCAATGGGCGCTTTCTCATGAAAAATAAACAAATCGAGGGTGAAGAAGCGATTATAGAAAAAGCAGAGAAATGGAAGGTGGAAAGGGTGGGAAAATGATCCCGTAATTCAATCCGGGAAAACTTAAAAGGAGTTTCACATGCAAAAGTTTTCAGTATCACCGGACGGTGAGAAATTCCTGCTTCCGACAGAGGAAGAAGGCTTAAAGGAACGTGAAGAGGTTTTACGGATCACGGAAGAACAGCGGAAACTCGGCCGTGAGATTGTAGCTGTCCAGGGTATGGGATTTGTAGGTTGCGTTATGGCAGCCGTGGTTGCTGATTCAGAAAATGAGAAAGGCGACCCCTGGTATTTTGTTCATGGCCAGCAACGGGCTTCTGTCCGCTCGTACTGGAAGGTTCACAAAATCAACCGGGGAATTCCACCGGTAAAATCTTCCGATGCGGAAGTGGATCGGATTTTTAAATCCACGGTATTGCAGAAAAAGACTTTCAGGGCGACATTCAGGAATGAAGCCTTTGAAATGGCTGACGTCGTGGTGGTGGATATCCAACTGGATGCCACAAAGCCGGCCTTTGGTGAAGCGGAAAAAGGTTTTTGTGATCTGGCGGCTTTCAGAGACGGAATTCGGAATCTGGGAAAGCATATTCAACCCCATTGCCTGGTCCTTGTGGAAACCACGGTACCTCCCGGAACTTGTGAGCGGGTGGTGAAACCTATTATGGAAGAGGAATTCACCCGCCGGGGTATTGATATTGAAAAGCAGCCGCCTCTTATTGCCCATTCCTATGAACGGGTGATGCCCGGGGCCAGATATGTGAGTTCCATACGGGATTTTTGGCGTGTGTACTCCGGAGTGAATGAAGAAAGTAAACAGCGGGCAAAGGAATTTCTGTCACGGGTGATCGATGTGAAAAATTTTCCCCTGACGGAGCTGGAAGATACGAATGCGTCTGAAATGGCTAAAGTCATGGAAAATTCCTACCGGGCGACCAATATTGCTCTAACGCTGGAATGGGCGCGCTTTGCGGAAAAAATCGGTGTAAATATCTTCAATGTCCGGAATGCCATCCGGAAACGCAAGGGCACTCATGACAATCTTCTTCGTCCGAGCCTGGGAGTGGGGGGATATTGCCTGACCAAAGATCCGGTTCTGGCGAACTGGTCAATGCAAAGCCTTTTTGGCATCGACGATATGCTGGATATGGCCATCGAGGCTGTCAATATCAATGATACCATGCCTCTTCACACCATTGAACTTATACAGGAAGTAATCCCCGATCTGAAGGACGTGAAAATCACCGTATTGGGGGTTTCCTATCTTGAGGAATTGGGAGATACTCGACATTCTCCCTCTGCAACACTGGTGAAATTCCTTAATGAAGTCTGGGCTGTTGTGAAAGCTCACGACCCCTATGTGGATTTCTGGCCTGAAATGGAAAATGTCCCCTTATATGCCAATCTGAATGAAGCCCTGAAAGATGCTGAAGTTGTTATATTTGCTGTAGGACATCAAGTATATAAAGATCTGCAGCCGGAAGAAGTCCTGTCCATGACAGGCACAAAACCCCTGATCATCGATTGCTCGGATTTCATCAGCGACACCAAAATTCACAAGTATCTTGGTCTCGGATGCACTTTCCGTGGCGTAGGAAAGGGAATAAAGTAACCCCGGACTTCAGTCCGGGGAACGAAAGGAAAAAAAGAACAACCCCGGACTTCAGTCCGTGGAACGAAAGGAAAAAAAGAACAACCCCGGACTTCAGTCCGGGGAATATATGAAGCGCACAATCCTTCTTTTCACCATATCACTCCTTTTGTTTTCCTGTATCCGGTTTGGAAAAAGGGTAGTAGAGTCTCCGGAATATCTCACGGTCATGACTTACAACATACATCACGGAGTCGGAGCGGACGGGGTTTTTGATTTAGACCGGATTGCCGATCTGATTCGGGAATCCGGAGTGGATCTTGTGGCTCTTCAGGAAGTGGATGTGAAGACTGAAAGAGTTCACGGACTTCATACCATGCAATACCTGGCAGAAAAACTGGATATGGAATGGGTTTTCGGACAAAATCTCTCTTTTCAGGGAGGAGGTTACGGCAACGGCATCCTGTCCGGGTATCCTATTGAATCATGGACAAATGATCATTTTTCCCCCTTTAACGAAGGCGAGCAACGGGGGTTGTTACAAACAGTGATTCGTTATAAAGGGGGATCTATAGCTTTTTGGAATACCCATCTGGATCACAGGCAGGATGATACGGAACGACGGCAAAGTGCAACAACCATCCTCCAAAAAGCCGGTTTAGTTACATTGCCTCTGGTGATTGCCGGGGATTTCAATGATGTTCCGGAGAGCCCTGCAATCCGGACTATCACTCAATGCTTTCGGGATAGCTGGCACGAAACAGGCAAAGATCCGGGATTGACCTATCCGTCACAAGCGCCGGAAAAACGTATCGATTATATTTTCTACCGTCTTTATCCCGATAGTCATTTCCGTCTGAAACCGGTGAAAAGCATACTTCTTAAATCTTCAGCCTCCGATCATCTGCCGGTTGTCGTCGTTTATAAAATTCTGCCGAATAGTCAAAGATTACCTTCTTGATGTGACCGGAATAATGAGACAGTAGATTACACAAAGTAATAAATTATCTATAGGGGATTCAGATATGGTAAAAGAAAACAGTTTGTTAATCCGTGAAACCCGGGATATTCTGTCCGGGCACTGGGGTCTTGCTGTAGGTGTTTTTTTCATTTATATCGTCATTATCAGTGCATTAAACAAAACTCACGAATCCGGTTCACTCCTGTGGTTATTGCTTGCCGGACCATTCAGCCTGGGGGTGTCGATTTTTTCATTGTCCCTTGCACGGTGTCAGGAAGCTTCTGTCGGACAGCTGTTTCAAGGATTTAATCATTTTGGAACAGCATTTTTTGTTAACATTGTCCTGATTGCCATTATTGGAGTCGGTTTCATTTTGCTGGTAATACCGGGTGTGATTTTCGCTCTTTCCTATTCATTAACATATTTTATTCTTGTAGATCATCCGGACCTCAGGCCAATGGAAGCTATTCGAAAAAGCCGGTTCATGATGAATGGGTATAAAGTGAAATTGTTTAACCTGTGGCTTCGTTTTTTTGGACTGGCACTGCTATGTGTCCTTACGGCAGGTATTGGTTTTTTATGGTTGATCCCTTTCGCTCATGTTTGCATGGCACGTTTTTATGAAGATATCAAGAATAATACCCAGCCCCTTGTCACAGAATTATGAGAAGGTGCAATGAATAAAAATCATAAGTGAAATGTTCAAAAAGTAGCATTACCTCCGGGAATTATTAAGCGGTCTTGAGCGAAGTGAATCCTCTCTGATATAAAAATCAACCGGTGTTTACCTCAAAGATGATTTATTTGTTGACACAATTTTCATCCCTGCTGGAAATGGAGCTATCCTCTGGTCTGGCTTATCATGATTGGATTGGGTGTTTTGAGGGTAGTCTTCTTCGGAGGAAAAAGTGGCTTTAACAGACCGTGCAGGAATGGAATAAAATTTCTTTGACATCCGGTTTTTCTATGTGTAATTTAACAGGCTTATGAAATCTGGAGGATTGAAGGAATGTATGCGATTGTTGAAATATCCGGCAAACAATACAAGGTAGAGGCTGGCGAAGAAGTCAAAATCCCTCTTCAGGCTGCTGAGGCCGGGGCCGAACTGGCTTTTGATTCCGTTATGTTTTTGGAATCAGACGGGGATGTGAAAGTCGGCGCACCTTATGTTGATAAAGCCTCTGTAAAGGCAACGGTTGTCAAACACGGCCGTGAGAGAAAGATTATCGTTTTCAAAAAGAAACGGCGCAAACGGTTTAAATCCAAAAACGGGCATCGCCAGGATTATACTCTTGTGAAAATAGACGATATCGCCGTGGCTTAAGGGGAGAATTTATTATGGCACATAAAAAAGGATTAGGAAGTACTAAGAACGGTCGGGACAGCAACCCCAAGTATCTGGGTGTCAAGCGTTACGGTGGTGAATATGTCACAGCCGGCACGATCATTGTACGTCAGCGCGGCACAAAATTCTGGCCCGGTGAAAATGCAGGACGCGGCGGGGATGATACGATTTTCGCCACAGCAGACGGTTTTGTTACTTTTACAAACTCTGCAGGGCGCAAGAAAATCAGTATCCTGCCGAACTGACTTTTTACCATAGATTCTTTTCTCAGAAGCCTGCGGAAGCAGGCTTTTTTATTGAATAATGAATTGAGAGTGAAGAGTGGTGAGTTGCAGCAGCAGATGTCACTCCCCCGTGAAATTAGCGTAGCATATTTCACAGGGATAGTCACCAGTCATCAGTCGCCAGTTTCCAAGTCACAACGTCCGCTAATCCACGCAAACACAACACACAACGAAGCGGCGCTAACTTTCAACTTCTAACTTTCAAAAAAGGATTGATTCGATTGGATGATTTGGGGATCGACTACTGATAAGATACCGAGATTATAAGAGAAATGGGATATATGGTTTCAGTAAGGTAACCCCCCTCCCCGGGGGTAAAATACACAGAATTCCGACTTAATGCAAGATAATATTATTAATAGTATATATGAGGTGCCTGATTTTTATTACATCCCCCCCGTCCGATTTTCCACACTTTCGCTTAGCAAGCAGACCTTTATGGGTGATTGTACCGAGATGCTATTCTCCCATTCTTCTCATGATTAAAATTTTTTACATTATAATATAACGTGAAAGGGGAAAATATGTTATTACGCCCTAAAATAGCTGTTATCGGTGCAGGACAGATCGGAACCGTTATCAGTCACCTGATTGCACTGCGTCAGCTTGGTGACGTGGTCCTTTATGATATTGTCGAGGATCTGCCTCAGGGGAAAGCGCTGGATGTACAGGAAGCATCCCGGATTGATGGATTTGATGTGTCCATTCTGGGTACTAACAGTTATGAGGATATTCATGATGCTGATCTGGTAATTGTTACGGCCGGTGTGCCCAGAAAACCGGGTATGAGCCGTGACGATCTTCTGACGGTTAACAGTAAAATTATACGGATTGTTGCAGAAAATATCCGCAAGTATGCTCCCGGTGCCATTGTCATTCTGATCTCCAATCCCCTCGATGCCATGGTGACGCTCTTTCAAAAAGTATCGGGGTTTCCGGTTCAAAGGGTGATGGGACAGGCCGGTGTTTTGGACAGTTCCCGTTTTTGTACATTTATAGCTCAGGAACTGGATCTGAGTGTCAAGGATGTAAATGCAATGGTTCTTGGAGGCCATGGCGATTCTATGGTGCCGCTGGTTCGCTCGGCAAATATCCACGGAATACCGGTTATGGATTTACTGATTCAAAAATATGGAGAGGAAAAAAAGGCACGGGATGTGATGAATGCTCTGGTGGAAAGGACCCGTATGGCCGGGGGAGAAATTGTAGGACTTTTAAAGTCCGGATCCGCTTTTTATTCTCCCGCTTCTGCGGCGGTAGCTATGGCAGAAAGCATACTTCGGGACGAACACCGGCTTTTACCTGTCTGTGCCTGCCTTCAGGGGGAATACGGCATCCATGATTTGTATATGGGAGTCCCTGCAGTACTAACCAGGACCGGTATTAAAAAAATAGTGGAAATCGACCTTAACCCCGAAGAAGAAAAGGTATTTCGGGTGTCCGCCGGCCATGTGAAAGCCCTCATTGCTGATATGAAAAAATTGAAGTTACTCTGAGACGGTGTTTAAAAAAACAGGAGAGATACATCACGGACAGGATGCCATAAAGGATATCTATTAAAAACCCTGAACTGCCGGACGGTTTTTTTAAATCGAACTTTTGTAATTTTAATGACTAAGGTTTTCGGGTTATGGCCAAATATATCTCTGCAAAACAGATTCTCCTGCCTGCGAAGGGTGCGGGGACGGGAAGCAATATTTTCGGCATTCGATACAGTATGAACTGTTACCGTGGATGCCAGCACGGGTGTATCTATTGTGATACCCGCAGCGACTGTTATCGGGTCCGTTCTTTTAATGATGTGGAAGTAAAAATCAATGCTGTTGATTTGCTCCGGAAGGAATTAGCTGCCAAACGCACTAAAGGGACAGTTGGGACAGGGAGTATGCATGATCCTTACATGCCCCTTGAAATCCAGGAAAAACTGACCCGTCACACCCTGGAGGTTCTTAGTGATTTTCACTTTCCGGTCCATATCATGACAAAAAGCAACCTGGTTCTTAGAGATCTGGATGTTTTAAAACAGCTGTCAAACGTCTATGCTGCCGTGACCTTTACCATTACAACCGTCCGCAATGATCTTTCCCTTTTACTTGAGCCGAATGCACCTGAAAGCAGTCAACGTTTTCAGGCCATGAAAGCCCTGGCATCCAAAGGTATTCTGACAGGTATTTCCATGATGCCCGTCCTTCCCTGGATTACGGACCACTGGTCTCATATTCGCTTACTGGTAGAAAAAGCGACAGATTACGGGGCATCCTATATTTTAAATGCCGGGATGGGGATGACATTAAGGCAGGGGCAGCGTGAGTTTTTCTACCGGAAACTGGACAATAAATTCCCGGGGATGCGTCAGAAGTATGAAAAAGCCTACGGAAACAACTATTATGCCTACGTTGAGAAAGGGGAAGAAATAAGCGGCCGCTTTCATGCCCTATGTGACAAGTTGGGAATTGCCGTGAAAATTCCCACGTATGAAGAGACCCTGCCAATCCAGAGAACCCTTTTTTGAATATTTTTCAGGAGGATGGATTTCCGTGAATCATCAAAAAAGACTCCGGTTTCGAGTTGTATATAAACGGTTCAAAAGTTACTGAAGAAAATCTTCGGCCTTTTTTTATATTCTGTCCCCCCTTTTTCAGCCCTTTCTATTTCCTTGAAATGATGAGATAATTTATTTAATATGTTTTTATAATGACTGCCACCATTTGTTCATTCAGACAGGACAAAAACCAATGATAAAAAATACTTTTTTTCGGCGTGCCGGACTTTTAGGGATGATCGTATCCCTGTTTTTTATAACACATGTGTATGCTGTTACGACAGGTCAGATGATAACGGCCTTGAAAAGCCTGTATCAGGAAGCGGTCACCTTTTCCCAAAAGGTGGAAAACTATCCTGCAGACAGCAAGGAAAAGGTAACCATTACCCGCATTCTGAACATATTAAAACAGGATGCAAGAAAAATCAGGATCCTGGCCGATACGGAATCGTCTGCTCAAACGCAGGCAGAGTATAAAAAAATGGTTGAGCAATGGAAAAAAATCCGGTCCTTTCTTCAGGATATGGAAAAGGATTTGAAAAAAGCGGAAACCGCCCCACCCAAGACACCGGAGGATATTTTACGGGAAATTGAAGCATATCGCCGGAGAATTGAATCCCTTGAAGCCCGCCTGGATAAAATGCCGGTCCCTGTGGACCGCATGAGTGAAAGACAGAGGGTTGAAAAAGCGGTGAAGGAGGGGGACTGGGAAACAGTCAGGACGCGCCTGGATAAAGCTCTTTTGCATTATCCGGATGATCCGGAACTCCACTATTATCTCACGTTGTATATGGAAGCGCGAAAAAATTATCCTGCTGCAAGGGACGCAATCCTGGAAGCCCTGCGATTGGGCCCCGGCAATATCCGTTACTGGTCTAAAGCCGGAGATATTTACCGGCAGCTTGGCTTACATGAGCAGGCTTTCGGAGCCTATGCCGAAATGCTCCTTTTGGATCCCCGGAATGTACCTGCCAGACTGAACCTGGCTGCATTGCTGATGGAAACAGGGAGGACAGATAGTGCTCAAGCCCTGTATGAAGAAGTGATTCATTTGAATCCCTCCCATCCTGATGCTTATGAGGGATTGGGGCGCATCGCCCGGCAACGGGGCAACGATGAAACGGCGAAGACCTATTATCAAAAAGCCATTACCTGCAACAGTCATTCGCCTAAACTCTATTTAAGCCTCGGGCAAATTTATATGGATCAGAAGCAGTATACCTATGCTATTCGCCAACTTGAAGAGGTGATCCGCCTGGATCCGGATCAGACAGAAGCCCGGTTCCTCCTGGGGAAAGCCTACTGGCACACGTATGACTTTGCCAGGGCATCTGTGTACTGGTCACAGGTGTACCGCCGGAATAACAGGGCTTACAATATTTCCTTCTGGCTTCCGGCCGCATACTATGTTCAGGCTGAAATCCTGAAAAACAAGGACCTTTTCCGGGAATCTACCCGGGCTTTCCGGAATGCTTTGGATATCAACCCCGATTCATATCACTGGATGAGCTGGGGAAATTACTGGCTTGGTAAATATTATCTGTCCCAAAACAAGCCCTTATTGGCAGAAACCTATTATATAAATGCGCTGGAAACCAATCCCAATCTCTTTGAAGCCCTGATTGCCATGGGCATCCTGAAATGGGAACAATCCCGGCCCGGTGAGGCCCAAAAATACTGGCAACAGGCACTTAAAATTGATCCCGACAATCAGGAAGCCCTGGCCTGGTTGAAAATGACCCAAAATAATCCCTGATTTACAAAAGGATAAAATGTCTATGGAATTGTCTATTTCCCAGTTGAAAGGACTGATGAATATTTTTACGGAACTTGAACCGGAAGAGATTCTCCGGAAAAGTGTGGAACAAATTTCACGGATGCTGAATGCCAAAGGATGTACGATTTTTCTGTATAATGAAGGGACCGATTGTATTGAATTGGCAGAAACCACAAGCCAGCAAGTTCACGATGCAGGAACAGTCCGGTATAGCCGGGGTGAAGGACTCACGGGATGGGTTTTTAAATTTCAGAGACCGCTTTTGATTCAGGATTTTGACCGGAAATCTGTAGATGATTTGAAAAAAGAACATGGTAAAGAGATAAACTGGATCAATAAATTTTCTGATGGTGACCGCCGTATTGCCAAATCGTACCTGGCCGTGCCCATTGTGTCCAAAAGCGGCCGTTTTTATGGTGTGATCCGGGCATCCAGCAATGAGTATAACTTTGACGAAACCCATCAGGACCTTTTGATTCACATTGCAGGATATATCAGTATTGCCCTGGAAAACAGTTATCATTACTTGCAGGAACGGAAAAAAGCCGATTATTTTAAGCTGCTGATGGAATTCGGAACACGTTTGCATACCCACTATAATCAGACGGATCTCCTGAATTTTGTGGCTGAAGCCGCTACACGAACCTTTTCGGCCGAAACCAGTGAAATCTATCTTTTAAAGGAAAAAACCGGGGATGTCCTCGTTTTAAGAGCAGGTCACGGAATACCGAAAGATCTGATCAACAAAGCAGAACACAAAATCGGCGAAGGGTTAACGGGGACACTGGTGGAGGAAAACCGTATAATCCGCCTGAACAATGTCCTTACATTTCCCAGGTACAAAGGAAAATACCGTTCACAGATGAAGCGAAACCTGAAACATGGTGACCGCCTGGCGTTTCTGGGGAGTCCCATTGCCATGAAAAGTGATGTCATCGGATGTATTAAACTCTATAATAAAATTGCCAAATATCCCGGTGATGAAACCATTTTCTCGGAAGATGATGAAAAGTATATTGCCGTCCTTGCAGATATGCTGGCGGTTGCCATCGAAAACCTGCAGTACCTGGAAAGCATGAAAACATCTGCCATTCAAATGTTTAAAACACAGCGGCTTACGGCCCTTGGAACCATGGCAATTCGCCTGCCCAATGAGGTTATCAATCCACTGACGACAGCCCAGCTCAACGTGCTCAACCTGAAACGGATGATTGAACGAAAAAAGGCACTGGAGCCGGAAGACTTTTTGAAACGACTGGGTGTGATTGAAGAAAAACTCACAGAAGTTGCCGGCGGGATCAAGGTCCTTCAGGAGTTCTCAACAAAAGCCGGTTTTTTAAAAGTCCGGAAAACCTGGAGTGATATTATTGACGAAAGCCTGCTCTTTCTGAGCGATGAGATTATCCGGAAGAAAATCACGGTTTACAGGGACCGTCAGGCCGAAAGGGCGATACCAAAGGTTATAGTAGAGCCGAATGAAATGATGGAAGTGGTGATCAACCTTCTCCTTATTGCCATTTCTCAATTGCAGCATTATAACGGCTTTATTCGTATTGAAGTGACGTATGATGATGATTCTCACATGATAAAGACACACATTATCTCGGAAGATAATGTATCCATGCAGGCTTTTGGATCGGCAATATCCATGTTGCCGGACGGCAGTGAAGTTGTAACACCTCAGCAATTTATGTTTACCGTAGCTAAAGAAATTGTTCACAATAATTATCAGGGAATAATAAATTTGAAGCCTGAAAAAAACGGGGTTTCAATTACCATCTGTATCCCTGCCGGAGGTGAAAATGTTTGACTGTGATCTGTTGATTGTTGATGACAGCCTGGCCTTTTGTGAAAGTATTGTTGACCTGTTGGAAGACGAAAACTGGAATGTTGAATATATTTTGGACGGGGCAGACGCCATCCGGAGACTGGAAAGTTTTGAATGCAGGGTTGTACTTCTTGACCTGAAAATGCCCGGCATGAGCGGAATTGAAGTCCTCAATGAATTGAACAAACGGTCTTTGATAAACCGGAACTATATCATTGTTCTGACAGGTGAAATTACCATAGAAAATGCCGTGGATTCCCTTCAATACGGGGCCCGGGATTTTATCCAGAAACCGGCTGTTGTGGAATTCCCGGATGAGTTTATCAAGCGGATCAAACGGGGATTTGAATGGCAGAAGGAACGGTTGTTAAATGAAGAACTCCGGAAAGAACGGCAGAAAGCCATTGAAGAGTCCCAGCTGATTGTCAAAAGTGTGGGCCACGATATGTCCGGATCTTACTATGGATCGCTTATGCTTCGGCTTCAAACGCTCCGGCGGAAAATTAACCAGCTTCAGGAAATAAGCGGCACCCGGATTAACGGACTTGTCAATCCTGAAACAGGCGAAGTAAAGGCAGAACAGCTGATTGAGGAAGTGGCTAAAATGCACGAGTTGGTCAATGAGAGCGATGAGCGTATTTCAGGCATCATTGACCTGATGAAATTCTTTAAGGAACTGGGTGAAAAACTGAAACACCTTGGCAATGCCATCTCTATTGATAAAACCCATGAGAAAAAGGTGGATCTGACTCAAATTATTAAATCCGCCATTCAAGTTTTTGCCGAATCCAAGGTCCATGAGAATCCCGAAGTGACGGTTCAGGAGGATTTTGCCGATGAACCGTTGTATATTTCTGCCTCGGAAGAGGATTTGTTACGTGTCTTTCTCAATCTGGTTGAAAATGCCTACAAGGCCATGGAAGGCAAGGGGACTCTCACGCTCAGGACCCGCAGGAAAGGGGATCAGGCAATTGCCGAAGTGGAAGATACGGGTTGCGGTATTCCTGAAGATGTGATCGATAAAATCTGGCGGCCCGATTATACCCGATGGAAATCCACTACCGGCACCGGTTTGGGGCTGTTGATTTGCCGGAAAGCCGTTGAGAATTCAGGAGGAACCATTTCGGTGAAAAGTAAGGAAAATGTGGGAACAACTTTCACATTATCCTTTAAGAATATTGAATCATAGGAGACTAAAATGCAAAAGACAATATTACTGGTTGATGACAAAAAACTCCTCAGGGATACCCTGATTGATTATCTGGGGAATGACCGCTTTCGTTTTCTGGAGGCGGAAACGGGGGAAATTGCCATTGACATTTTCCGTGAGAAATCAGACGAAGTGGACGTAGTACTTCTGGATGAAAACCTGCCTGGAATTAACGGTATTAAAACCCTTCGCCTTATGAAACGGATCAATGATAAAGTTCCGGTAATTGCTCTCACCGGCGAACTGACTATAGACATCCGGAAATCATTTATTGATGCCGGTGCTTATGATGTCCAGGCGAAATCCGCCATTTATGAAAAACTCATTCCGTCTCTGGAAGCGGCCCTCGAAGGGAAAGAACCCAGTGCCAGTGGCGGTGAATCGGATATTGATTTTGAAAAAATGGCGGAAGCTTTGAAAAATGACGGTCGGTGGGAAGAATCAGCCATGTATTTGAGAGAAGCCGGGATGGAACAGAAAGCCTTGGGGAATCTGGAAAAAGCCGCTGATTATTTTGAAGAATCCATCACGCGCTATAAACGAGCCGGACGGACAACAAAAGCCAAGGAAGTTGAAAAACTTTTGGATGAAATCGGCTGAATTCATTTTTGACAGAATTTTTGACCGCCAGGTGAAGAATCGGGTGAATATATGATGTCTATCTTTAGTGGGCCTGTGCAAATCATTGTTTACGTGAGCTTTTTGATTTTGTATATTTCCCGGCTGAACAGGAAGAATGATGCTCGAACAACTGCGTGAAAATCTGGACGGTGTTCTGAAGAAACTCCGAGGTCAGGGAACGATCACGGAATCCAATATTCAGAATGCTATGCGGGAAGTCCGCCGGACACTTTTGGAGGCGGATGTCAATTTTACCGTTGCACGTGATTTTATCCGTGCTGTTACTGAAAAAGCCCTGGGTGTCCGGGTATTGAAGAGCATCACTCCGGGACAGCAGATTATCAAGATCATTCATGAAGAACTGACCCGTATTTTAGGTGAAGAGAATGTCCCTTTGAATCTGGGAGGACTTCCCCCTGCCGTGCTGATGCTTGTGGGATTGCAGGGATCAGGGAAAACTACTCTGGCAGCCAAACTGGGGTTACACCTTAAATCCTCGGGCAAACGGCCTTTACTTGTGGCTGCTGATGTGTACAGGCCGGCGGCAATTGACCAGCTTGTGAAGCTGGGCCTTGATACGGATATTCCCGTCTATGCCGAAAAGGGGGTCAATCCCCTGACCATTTGCCGGAATGCCATGGATAAAGCCCGTCAGGACAATACCAATGTGGTGATTGTGGATACGGCGGGCCGCTTGCATATTGATGAAAAGATGATGGATGAACTGCGATCTCTCGAGCACTTCCTTCATCCCCGGGAAATCCTCTTTGTGGCAGACGGGATGATCGGCCAGGATGCGGTGAATGCCGCCCGTGAATTTAATGAACAACTCTCTGTGACAGGACTGGTCCTTACGAAAATGGATGGAGATACCAGGGGTGGTGCTGCCCTCTCTATCAAATCCGTGACAGGAAAACCGGTGAAATACATTTCTTCCGGTGAAAAACCGGGAGATCTGGAACCTTTTTATCCGGACCGCTTTGCTGACCGGATCCTGGGAAAAGGAGATATTGTTTCTCTGGTGGAAAAAGCCCAGGGAGCCGTGGATGAAAAAGAAGCGGAAAAACTGGAGCAAAAACTCCGTAAAAACCAGTTTACTCTCACCGATTTTCAGAAACAGCTGAAAATGTTGAAAAAAATGGGATCGTTGGGATCCTTGGTGGAGATGATCCCCGGTTTCAGCCGCTTAAAAAACGTCCAAGTTGATGAAAATCATTTCATTAGAACGGAAGCTATCTTAAATTCTATGACGTTCCAAGAACGGGAAATGCCGCAGGTGATCAATGCCAGTCGCCGGAAACGCATTGCCCGGGGTAGTGGAACGCAGGTATCGGATGTGAATCGTTTGTTGAATCAGTTCGAACAAATGAAGAAGATGATGAAGAAAATGAATAAGATGAAATTACCCGGAAAGGGCTTTAACATGCCCCGGGGACAGTTTTAAGGAGGAAAAATTTGGCAACTCGAATTCGTCTCACACGTATGGGTAGACGGAACCGTCCGTATTTTCGGATCGTTGTTGCAGATTCCAGAAGCCGTCGTGATGGCCGTTTTATCGAACAGGTAGGGACTTATGACCCGCTGAAACATGAAAACCGCGTCAATATCAAAGAGGACCGGATCATGCATTGGTTGGAACAGGGTGCCCAGCCTTCAGATACAGTCAAAAACCTTTTATCGAAACTCGGTATCATGCTGAAATGGCACTTGCGGAACTGCAAATCAGAAGACGTGAAGAAAGTGGAAATCCAGAAATGGGAGATGGCCCAAAAGGCCAAGGCAGAAGGGAAAACAAAAGAATCCAAGGAAAAGAAAGAACCCAAAGCCGCACCCGTAAAGGAAGAAACTGAAACAGAAGCTCCGGTTGAAAAAGAAACAGCAGAAGAAACGGTGTCCGAAAATGTCAAGACACTGACAGAGGAATCTGTTGCTGAAAAGATGACCGGGGAAAATACAGAAGAAAAAGAAGAGAAGACTGAAGCCCCTGCTGAAGAGGAAAAGGCTGAGGAGAAGGTTGCAGAAGAAGCCGCTTCTGAAAAAGCAGAGGATAATAAATCAGGACAACAGGCTGATGCAGATAATGCAGAAGAAGCTGAAACGGAAACAGAAAAAACTGAATCGTGAATGAATCCTTAAGAGCGAGGTAGACAATGAAAGAGTTCGTTGAATTCATCGCAAAGCATCTTGTTGATCACCCTGAGGATGTAAAGGTCAGTCAAATTGACAGCGAGAATAACATCATTTTCGAGCTGTCTGTCAACTCTGCGGATCTTGGTAAGGTAATTGGAAAAAACGGACGTACAGCCCAGGCACTGAGAACTCTCCTGACTGCAGTCTCCGCCAAAGCCGGACATCGCAGGGCAACGCTCGATATTATCGATCGTTAATCTTCGACTGCCAGATGATGTGAAAAATGTCCTTCAAAAAAATCGGTACCATTCTTAAACCGTTTGGACTTGAAGGCAGGCTTCTAATACGACTCGAGAATGTCGATACAGAATTTTTGTGTTCTTTGAAAAATGTATACTGGGGACATGGTTCCACAGTGGAAGAGGTAAGTGAAATCAGCAGCCTTTCAATCCGCCCACAAAAGATTATTCTTGGATTAAAACAGGTGACGAACAGGCACGAGGCTGATAAATTAAGGAAGGCAACTCTTTTTGTCCCTTCTGAGATGATTCCTGAAATTGAGGATCCGAATACGGGTTACACACGGTATGTTGGGTATGAAATCCGGGATCTGCAGGGGAATTTTTTGGGGGAAATTTTAAGAGTCGAATCCTGGCCGGCCCAGGATATGCTCATTGTTCAAAAAGGAGAAAAGGAAATAATGGTTCCCCTGACAGATGATTTTCTTGTTGATATCCTTGAAGATAAACAGGAATTCATTATGGATTTACCGGAAGGACTCCTGGATGAAGATTGATGTTCTGACAACCTTTCCCGAAATGCTGGTCCCGGTGATTGAAAGCAGTATTGCCCGGATTGCCTCTGAAAAGGGGATTGTATCCATTCGGCCCCGGGATATCCGGCCTTTCTCTGAAAACAAGCACGGGAAAACCGATGATTACCCTTTTGGTGGTGGAGAAGGGATGGTGATGACACCCCAGCCCCTCTTTTCTGCGATCCGCCACTGCCTGGATGAAGAAAAACCCCGAAAGCCGCGGATTATTTTTCCCACACCTGATGGTGTACTTTTCACTCAGGAGCTGGCTGAAGACCTTGCCAAAGAGCCTTATCTGCTCATGATTTGCGGTCACTATAAAGGGATTGATCAACGGGTCAGAGATGCATGGGTCACCGATGAAATCAGTATTGGGGATTACGTCGTTACAGGGGGCGAAATCGCGTCGCTGGTGATTATTGATGCTGTGATCCGCCTAATTCCCGGGGTCATTGGTACCCTGGATTCAGCCTTGAGCGATTCCTTTTCCCATCCCCTTCTGGATTGTCCCTGGTATACCAGACCTGAAATTTTTGAAGATTTGAAGGTCCCGGATGTGCTCCTGAGCGGCCACCATGCCAATATTGAAAAGTGGCGTCAGGAACAACGCATAAAAAAGACGAAGGAAAGACGACCGGACCTTTATGATAAATGGCTCAATGAACAAAAAAAGATTGAAAGTAAAGGGAGTGTGTGATGGATAAATTATATACCAGCGTTTCTCATCAGATGCGCGATGATATTCCGATGTTTAAGGCCGGTGATACACTGGTGGTGGATGTAAAAGTACGGGAAGGAGAAAAAGAGAGAATTCAGCAGTTTAAAGGAATCTGCATTGCCCGTAAAGGAACAGGTATCAATGCAACATTCACTGTGCGGAAGATTTCCAACGGGATCGGTGTGGAGCGGATCTTTCCGGTACATTCACCCAATATTGCCAAAATCGAGCGGGTTTCTGTGGGACGTGTCCGTAAGGCGAAATTGTACTATATCCGGAAGCTGAAGGGACGCAAGGCAACCCGGATTAAAGAAGTTCGCTGATCCCTTTCTCGAAATAGATCAAAAAAGCTGTCCGCTGACCGGAGAGCTTTTTTTTTACCCGCTGTTTTCCGGTGATTCTCATGATTCTTCATGTCTGAATCGTTGTTTCATCTCATGAAGCTTTATAAATTGATACATGAAATCTGCTTTTCGGGCCATGTGTCTGATTTTGTGTCTTTTTGCATGCCTGCCGGCTCTTCCCCGGGATAGAATCAACGGCTGGATCCACCGGGGAAATGGGGATGTTTTTCCCGGAGAATTGGCTTATTCCGGAAACCGGATTATCTCTGTCCGACGCATTCAAGTTGATCACATTGATACAACTCTCCATATCACACCGGTGATGATAGATTTGAATTTTTTTTCCTTCAACGATAGTAATTATGTGGATTCGATTATGATCCAACGGGGGGTGGGACTCTACCTTTCGAAAGCTTCTCCTTATATTTTGCTGAAAACAGTCCGGAACCTGCAAAAGCCCGATACTCTCGGAATGCTTGTGTCTGTCCCCGAAACGGAGGGAAGTATCCATGCCTTGTATCAACGGATTTATGATTATCTGTCCGCAGCTCCGGAGGATTCTTGCCGTTTGCCGTTACTCTTCCAAACCCGGAATGGCAGGAAGATCTGGTGGCATGAGATTCCCGGAATGTGGATACCGGAATTTCAGACGTTGGTTCGGAATTCAGATTGGGAAGGCGTGTGGGTGGTTCGGGAAAACAGCCTGCAGTCCGACATGATTTTCGAAAATACACGCATGATCCTCGGATATGAAGACCTCAAAACCTATGAGAAGGGAAAGTCGGCAGAATCAGATTGGTTTGAAACCCTGGGAAATACGGGCATCCGGTTTCCTGCGTGCTGGTTTTACGGCATGTCCGATTCCCTTTTAAAGGCGAACCGGCTTTCACGGGAGGTTTTTCTCCAGCTTGCCTCGGTCCTGCCAGCCGAATTTCTGGGGATTGACAAACGTTTCGGTCTTTTAGTTCCCGGTTATTCCGCTTCCTTTGCCGTTTTTAAAGAGGCCAAAGGTTTGTGTGAACACCTTGTAATTGAAGGAGTCTATGTTCGGTAAACCTGTCTGTACAATTTTACTGGTTTTTATACTGGCGGGCTTTGTCCCGGCTGCCGAAAACGACACCCTGTATATCCGTTGCGGCCATGTTTACAGGGGAGCAGGACAATGGAGCAATCCGGGTGATATGTGGGCTGTAACTTCGGGAAAAACATTCCCCATGCCTTCGTATGAAAAAAAATCCGGATATCTGGATATGAACCATTTCTGGATGATTCCCGCCCTGAATAATTTCTGGGTTCCCAGGACTTTGGACAGCTCGTACAGCCAGTATCCCTATGTGCAAACCGGATTACCGGGCCGGATAATCCGGAAGATTTACCAGGATATGCTGAAAGAAGGCATCATATCCTTTGTCCTCTATCCTGACGGTGCAGGTATACGTTCAGGGGATGTGTTGGAATTGGTCTTCCCGGGAACTTTCTCTCTGAAGGGACTTATGATTTTTCAGGAGAATATAACGGATTCGCTTCACAAAACAGGTGTGGAATCCATGGAATATTCCTGTTCGGCCCGGGAAAAAGAAAGGCTGTATCAGTGGAAAAACCATGAATTCCCCCTTTTTTCCATGAAAAAGGATTCAACAGGTCAACAATACCTGGTGGCCATGTATTTCCATGAATATGATACAGATACAGTTTGCATTCCTATGATCAGAGCTCTTCAGGAAGTGGAGCTGCTTGATCCGAATGATTCGTTGCTAATGACTTACAAGGATACGGATCATTTATTCATGTCCCTGCACCAACTGAAACCTTCAGCCGGCATCCGCTTACTGGATCATGTAAGCGGCTGTAAACCGGGTGAACCATATCCTCCCCACATTCTCTTTCTCAGTGAAAATCCCTTAAAAAAGCCGGCTCACATAAAATTCATGATGATAAACGGAAAATTTTCAGCCAATAAATAAAGGACGCCCTATGCGCTTTCTTCGCCTTTACCTGATTTTACTTTTAGTGATTCTTGGCGGATGTGCTTATTTTAATACATTTTACAATGCTAAAACGTATTTTTCCGAAGCCACGCGACAAATGGAGGAGGATCTGAAGAAAAACGGCAAGATATCCCGATCAACCTATACAACTTTTGAAAATGCATCGCTAAAAGCGCAAAAGGTGATAGAAAGATTTCCGGATTCAGATTATGTTGATGATGCCATGTACATCGCCGGGGTATCCAACTACCATCTTCAGAAATATACGATTGCACGGACCATGTTCTCGCGGCTGACGATAGAATTTCCTTCAAGTCCCTATTATGCTGAATCCCATTTGTGGATTGCCCGATGTTACTATGAACTGGGCGAAAAGGATATTGCCTTTCGAATGCTTGAAGAATTCATTGCCGATCCGAAAAATAAAGCCTTTTTTGGTGAAGCCATGTCACTTGCAGGATATCTGGCATTGGAAGGAGGTGAAGATAAAAAAGCCTTTGATTATTTTAACCAGGCTGTGGAAATGTCTCATGATGTCGAGTCAAAAAGCAATTTACTCTATGAGCTGTCTCAAATATACATTGACCGCTCCTTGCTGGAAAAGGCATCGGCCGTATTACACGAAATTGAGGAGATTTCTGTTGATCCTTTATTGTTGACACGGGTTCAACTCCAGTATGCCAAAATTTACCGGATACAGGAGATGTATGAAGAAAGTGAAGAATTGATAAAAGAGATGCTGGCGAATGAAGAAAATAAAGCGGTTTTTCCCGACCTGGAGCTGGAACTGGCCCGGGTTTATACACAGCAGGATAAAATTGATCAGGCTGTTCAGCGCTACAAAACCCTGATCGAAAACTATCCCCATACCCCTCAGGCAGCAAAAGCATCGTACCAGTTGGGAGAAATTTATCTAAACAGGCTGGGAGATTATGAAAGTGCCCGGAATGCCTTTATTGCAGTCCGGCAACATAACCGAAACTCTCTTGAAGCGACTCTTGCCCAGGGAAAGATTAATCAGATCGGTCAGTTTATCTCTCTGAACAATCAAATACGGAATCTGGAGGAAGAATATCCCACGCTGATGAATCCAGAGATTGAACAGGATACTTCCCTGACAGACAAAGTGATCAATGATTATGTAAAAAATAAATTTCGGCAAGCTGAGTTTCTGGCTTTCAATTTCCAGAGTCCCGATTCAGCCCTTGGGATTTATCAGAATTTGACAACCCGTTTCAAAGAAAACCCCTTTATTCCCCAGATTTTAAACACCTGGAGTTATCTGTTAAAAGAAACGGGAGATACACTTCGGGCGGAGATGTTGAAGAACCGTCTGATTCGGGAATATCCCTATTCACCTTTCAGTCTTCAGTATCTTGGACGGGAACATCCTGATTCTCTGAAGCGAAAAAAAAACCAGTCCATGATTTTCGACATCGAGAAAACCTACTTTAACCAGGACCGCCACCAGGAGGGAATAAAAGCATTCAAGGCACTTTTGGATACAGTATCGCTGGATTCCATAAGCCAGGCGCAGGTTATGTACCGGATTGCCATGGAATATGATCGGACATTTTCAGATCTGGATAGTGCCATATATTATTATCAGAAGGTAAAGAGTTTATATGGTTCATCAAAATATGCCGGTGCCGCCGAAAAACGCATGAATGAATTAAATCAGATTATTGAAAAGCTTATGGAAACATCGGCCAATGATACGCTTGATACCACGATGGAAGCGGATACGACTCAATTGCCTGAGCTGGTTATGGATGAGATGGCACAGGATAGCATAAAGAGGGAAGAGACAAATGAATCGACTCATGAATAGAGCTCTTATCTTTTTTCTTTTTATTGTTTATATCGCAGGGTGCAGTTCAGCGCCCAGGTATGGCAATCAGGCTGTTCCGGGGAACCCCAAAAAAACCGTACAGACCCGGCCATCCCGGCAGATTCCTGTGGATAAAAATCCGGAACTCAGTTATCAACGGAGCTGGATCGGACTCAGTTCCTGGTATGGAGAGGATTTTCACGGGAAAATGACGGCAAATGGGGAAATTTTTGATATGTATGCCCTTACGGCAGCTCATAAAACACTGCCTTTGGGGACCCGGATCCGTGTGACGAATCTTGAAAACAACCGGTCTGTAGTTGTTACAATAAATGACCGTGGCCCGTATGTAGAAGGACGGATTCTGGATTTGTCTTACGGGGCGGCAAAAGCCCTGGGCTTTGAAAATAGGGGGACGGCTAAAGTACATATCCAGGTTATTTCTTTTGGGGATAACAAATATCGGAAATAGAGAATCCGTTTTCTGTTTTTTAATCTTCTTTATTCAGGATTTCCAACATTTCATTGTGTATTAGACCGTTGGTTGCCAAAAGACTTGGAATATAGGGAGAATAGTCTTGTCCGCTTACGGTGGTCACCCGTCCCCCGGCTTTCACAACCAAATAGGCTCCGGCGGCGCAGTCCCAGGGTTTTAAAGTAAATTCCCAGTAACCGTCCGAACGGCCGGCGGCGATATAAGCCAAATCCAATGCAGCGGCTCCCGTTCTTCGAACGCCATGACTCCGTTCGTAAACCCGGCGGTGAAGTACAAAATTTTTGTAAAATATATCGTTATGTTCGTAAGGGAATCCGGTTACCAAAAGACTGTCCTGAACTCTTTGAGTACGGGTTACGGTCACGGGTTTATCGTTTAATAAGGTTCCCTTTGTTTCCGGATCGCTGTAAAACAACTCTTTCCTGTATGGGTCATAGATGGCGGCAGCCAGTATTTTGTCTTCTTTTTCGACGGCAATGGATATACAAAAATAGGGGAAACCGTGTAAAAAATTGGTGGTCCCGTCGATAGGATCAATGATCCACCTGATTTCCGATGAGTTTTCCAGGGGATCGCTTTCTTCCGCCAGAATTTTATGGTCCGGAAATTCGTTTATGATTTTTTCTTTCAGGAATTGCTCACACCGGAAATCGATTTCGGTGACAGGATCCGTTTTGCTTTTCATTTCTACAGCGTATTGTTCTTCCATGCCTTTCATTACCAGGGATCCTGCCGCCACGATCCATTCCCGGGCTTTCCGGCCGAACAATTGTGCTTCAGACATTTTTTACTCCAATTTTTTTAATATACCAATTCTCTTTTTGGGGATGGGGTTTAAAATGCATTTTCCTTAAAAAGCGGATATGCTGTTTTTCCATACCGGGTGTTATAAAAAACTCTTTCCCCTCGAGATTCAGGGACTCGCAGCCTTTCCTGAAAAAATACCGGGCATTTTGCATGTCCCTGAATTCCGGATGGGCGAAGTCCAGAATGATTTCGGCTTCGGGCCCTTTTGTTTTACGAAGAATCACAATACTGGCAGGTAATACATCCCGCATAATGATGACAGATTCGTACTTTTCTTCTTCCCGGATGGCAAAATCAGGGAAAATCCGTTTGATATCCTCTTGGAAAAAGTTCAGATAGTACTCAAGATACCAGGAATTTTTCACATCTACTTTCTGTGCTTTAAATACGATATCCCGCCTGCTGAGTGAAATCAGTTCCCGGATGTTGATTAAGACAATAAACCCATTCAATACAGCCACCGGCCAGGCGCCGATAAGAGCTCCGTATAAGGAAAATAAAGCAGATCCGATCAGATTGTAGATGCGGAGGCGCCGAATCTGACGCATCATCAGAGAAATGGCAACAATCAAGGTGGCTGCATAACCAATGAATTCGTAGAGAGAAACGTTCATGAAAACCTCACAATATAAAGTGTATCTGGAGAAATCCGTTTTGATTGTAAACTTTTTTCTGTCCGGTTTGCCGGATTGCTTCCAGGGTATATTTAAACTGCACATTCCTGTGGAACTGACATCCCCCGGTGATTCCCTTACGATAGACATAATGGATCAGAGACCACTGTTCATCGAATCCTTTCTGGTAAAACCACCGTTTTGAAAAGACGGGTCCGCCGAATATTTTAATCGACTTCTTTCGGTACGTCATCAGGTATTCCTGGTTGACCTGTATCCGGTCAGAGCTTTTATCCTGAACCAAACGGTTCCAATCCAGCGTACCGTCATCTTCAAAACGCCCGCTGAGTCGGAGGGATATTCCCCAGTTTGACGATAAGAAATAATCCACATTTTGATCAATATAAAGAGATCGAAAAATCCGGCTGCTCACATTTACAAAAGCGGAATCTTCAAAATCGTATACAAAATAATTGGAACTCAGGCTTTGAGTTGAAGACCAGTTCAACCGGGCTGGAATAGCCAGATTCAAATGGGACCGGAGAGAATAGACCCGGTTCCAGTGATTTTGACCTGAACGCCCCGCATGAAGATAAATCAGGTGATGCAAATATATTTGACCGGACAGGTTCCAGCGGATATAGGGGGATAGACGAATACTCAGTTGGGGATTTACAACATAGCTGAGTTCATCCCGGTCGTCGGTGTTGTTGCTGTCCGGCGTGTCAAAATGCAGCAAAGAAACCTGATACCGCAGCAAGAGGCTGTCGGTTGTGTTGATATTATATGACGCCTGTGTATTGATGGTTTTCCGGGCGTATTTATAATCAGCGGGGACTCTGATCTCCTCGCGGTTGGCCGAGGATTGATCCTGATTTTGGTCAATGGTGAATTCCCCTCTCAAATTCAAAGCCCCATGTCTTTTCATGACTGCAAATTGATTGTGAAACTGGTAGCTGTCCCGCTTTCGGGTTGCAGAGCTGTCGGACAGGTAGAAATCCAGTTTATCCGTCGTGGAGGAAAAACGGACATGATATAAAAACCTGATCTTCCAGGGGAAAATATAAGAGAGCTTGTCCTGAACCTGCCGCGTGCTTGTGGTCCGTATCTCAGTTAGGGACAAATCGGAAGGATTGATGAAGTATTCCCTGCGGGTTTCCTTAAAATGAAGGTTCAGATTGTTAAAAATATCTTCGATAAAAGCTGTTCTAAACTGAAGGGAGTTGTCCGTGGTGTAATTTGCGCGGTGAGGTGTTTTATCATATTGAAATCGCAGGGCGGGTGTGAGCATTCGTTTGCGGTTCTCGTCGAGGAGTTCCAGGGTGGAAAACCATCCCACATCCTGAATTCCCCGGCGTTTTTCCCGAAAAAGACCGGCATTCCCGAACAGAGAAAGATTTTTACGGAATAATCCGGACATTCCGATACGGCTGTTGGTATAGTCGTTTTCTGAGCTGTGTTGCTCGTCGGACAACCGATATCCCCGGAAGGATGGGCCTACAAAAAAGAGGGGATTTTTTTTATAGAGGAAACGGGTTTCCAGTGCATTTTCCTGTTTTATTCGGGTGGGATTGCCGGGCTTTTTATAAACATTGCTGCTGTTTTGGTAATTGGCTCTGATGAGAAAATGGGGAGTGTTCATACTTAAATGGGAAAAGGCATTGAGTGTATAATAGTGATTGAGTTGATACAGACGGACAGATGTGGTATCAGCTGCCGGACTCTGTCGGGGCAGAGCAAAAAGGCATACGATGAGTAGGCACCATGTAGAGAGGATTTTCATATTCAAATATACCTGTCGACAGTGGATGAGAGAATGGGATTATGGCTTGTCCTGGGGTTTTTCCGGTTTTTTTTCGATCACCCGGTAGATAATTTCCCCTTTTTCGGACATGCGGTATTTTTCCCGGGCAATTTTCTCAAGATACTGTAAATCGTTTTCAAGGCGGTCCCGCTCCCGGGCCTTTTCCCGTTCCAGGGCTCTCAGGTATTCCTGTTCCTGGCGGGCGGACTTTTCTTGTCGAAGTGTTTTGTAATAGGCATAAAAGCCGTAATCTCCCAGAATTAGGGAGACTACGGCTATGATTAGGAGCAGCACCAGCAACTTAATCACAAGTTGTGGCGTCAGTTTTTGTTGCGTCCTGCGAACCATTTAAGGACGGATAGCTTTGATTCCCGGAAAAATGGCCTGGTCTTCGAGCTCATCTTCGATGCGCAGCAGTTGATTGTATTTGGCAATCCGGTCAGACCGGGAAGCGGAGCCGGTTTTAATCTGTCCAACACCCGTTGCTACGGCCAGGTCAGCAATAAAAGTATCCTCAGTTTCACCGGAGCGGTGACTGATGACATTGTTGAATCCATGCAATTTTGCCAGTTCAATGGTTTCCAGAGTTTCCGTAACCGTTCCGATCTGATTTAGCTTGATCAGAATGGCATTGGCACTCATTTCCTGAATACCCCGCTGCAGGCGGACCGGATTGGTGACAAAAAGGTCATCCCCTACAAGCTGAACCTTTTTACCAAGACGTTCAGTCATCAGTTTCCAGCCATCCCAGTCATTTTCATCCAGTCCATCCTCAAGGGATATGATGGGATATTTGTTAAGCCAGCTTTCATACAGGTCTATCATCTGGGCCGCTGTAAGTTTCTTGTTTTCGGAAGCCAGGTGATATAAACCGTCTTCTTTGTGATAAAATTCACTGGCGGCGGCATCCAGCGCGATGAAAAGTTCTTCACCCAATTTGTAATCCGTCCGTTTGCAGGCTTCCACAATCACCTGAAGGGCTTCTTCGTTGGATTTCAGGTTGGGTGCAAAGCCGCCTTCATCTCCAACAGCGGTGTTCAATCCTTTTTCCTTTAATACTTTTTTAAGGTTATGAAAAACTTCTACACCCATACGGAGAGCATCGGAAAAATTGGATGCTCCGGCAGGATAAATCATGAATTCCTGCAAATCTACATTATTATCCGCGTGAGATCCACCGTTCAGAATATTCATCATGGGAGCCGGTAAACGCCGGGCATTGGCTCCGCCCAGATACATATATAACGGAACACCCAGATAATCCGCTGCAGAACGGGCAACGGCCATGGAAACACCTAAGATGGCGTTGGCTCCAAGACTTTCCTTGTTGGGAGTGCCGTCCAGCTCAAGCATGATGTTGTCAATATACGCCTGATCCATGGCATCCTCGCCAACTAGGCGGGGAGCAATAATATCATTAACATTCTGAACCGCTTTTAAAACACCTTTTCCCATAAAACGGGAACCGCCGTCGCGGAGCTCAATCGCTTCGTGTTCGCCGGTAGATGCCCCGGACGGGACTGCAGCACGGCCAAAAGCACCACTTTCCAGTAAAACTTCCACTTCAACAGTGGGATTTCCCCGCGAATCCAGAATTTCCCGGGCATAAACATCAACAATTGTAGACATAATGATTCTCCTTTTTTTCATTGTAAAAGTTACAGTTTTTCTAATACATTGTCAATAAATATAACAATTATAATTTATCGAACGTCAGAACCCTTTTTCTTTTCTTTTTCAGTAAACAAACGGCGGAATATTTGAGTCAGCGCTTGTCAGATTTCTTTTTTGCTGAAGTACCAGTCGGTGATTTCATAGTTTTCCGTCATCCGTTTATCAGCATCTTTTTGTGTTTTGGGTGGCGAAACAATCACTTTTTCCCCGGGCTTCCAGTTTTCCGGTGTGGCCACGCCATATTTGTCGGATGTTTGAAGGGCTTTAAGAATTCTGATGAATTCATCAATGTTCCGTCCGTTGGAGAGGGGATAGTAGATCATGGCCCGGAGTTTCTGTTCCGGATCGATAAAGAAAACAGCGCGTACGGCCTGAGTATCTGATGCATCCGGCTGAATCATGCCGTATTTTTTAGCCACGTCCATTTTCAGATCTTCAATGATGGGGAAAGGAATTTTCACGCCGAAATTCTGTTCGATATTCCGGACCCAGGCAATATGGGAAAAAATACTGTCGATACTGAGTCCGATCACCTGCGTGTTCAGTTTGACAAACTCATCGTGTTTCTTGGCAAAGGCAAGGAACTCGGTAGTACACACGGGTGTGAAATCTGCCGGATGAGAAAAGAGAACGACCCACTTACCTTTGAAATCCGACAGGCTCAGCGTTCCGTGTGTTGTCACTGCCGTAAACTGTGGGGCAAGTTTGTTTAGCTGAGGAAATCCTACGACTTCTTCCTGTTTGATTTCATCATTCATGATATCCCTTTCATTTTATATCACATTGTTTATTTTGAAAATATGATTGACAGAATGTAAAGGGATTACAGATCTCCGGTGCTCTTGAGATACTTATAGAATTTACTCTTAGTGGAAAGTATCACGGTTGTTGAGCTGTCGATGGTGTTCTGATATGTTTCCATGGTTTTCATGAACTCATAGAACTTACGGCTTTCAGATGATTGGTTATAAGCCAGGTTGTAAATGGCCGTCGCTTCGGCATCAGCTTTCCCTTTTATTTCCTGAGCCTTACGATAGGCTTCGGAACGGATCCTGAGAAGTTCCCGTTCTCTCTCTCCTTGAATGCGGGATGCTTCCCCCTGACCTTCACTCCGGTAGCGATCCGCAATCCGTTTCCGTTCGGATATCATTCGTTCGAAGACCTTTTCCTGAACCTCCTGGACGTAGTTGATCCGCTTGAATTCAAAGTCCAGAATTTCAATACCCAGATCCTCGCACCGCTTTTGAGCATTTTTCAGGATCATATCTCCGATTTTTTCCCGGCCGACCTCAATCTCTTCCAGAACTATAATTTCGTCCAGAGCTGTTGAATCAATCATAGATTCCCGGTTGCTTTTCCGGACGATTTCAATCAGATTGTGGGAAGCCACGGCATTTCGTGTTTCACCGTCAATAATATCGTCCAGACGGGAGTGGGCACCTTGCTCGTTATACAAACGCTGGTAAAATTTCAGGGGATCGGTGATGTGCCAACGGGCATAGGTATCCACCCAGATAAACCGTTTGTCTTTTGTGGGAATTTGGTTTGGACGACCATCCCATTCCAGATACCGTTTATCAAAATAGTGCAGTACATCCAAAATGGGGACTTTAAAATGAATACCCGGAGCGGTAATAGCTTCACCGATAGGTTTACCAAAACGGGTTTTTATCACCTGCTCGGTTTCATTCACGATAAAAATGGATGAATACAAGCCCACCCCGATGATGATCAATAATATGAGAAAAAGTAACTTTTTCATGGTTTTATCTCCTGTTGTTCTGCTTATTTGTCAAGGTTCAGCAGGGGTAATATTCCGGAGACATCCTCATCGATGACGTATTTTTTGCCCAGTTGGGGCAGGATTTCGTTCATCGTTTCCAGATAGATGCGTTGACGGGTCACGTCAGGTGCTTTCCGGTACTCCTCAAATACGGCATTAAACATGGCAACATGTCCCTTTGCCGAATTCACGCGGTTTAAGGCATACCCTTCGGCTTCCTGGATTGTTTGCTGTGCCTGTCCTTTTGCTTTCGGGATAACCCGGTTATATTCTGATTTGGCCTGATTAATAAGCTTTTCCCGGTCCTGTTGCGCCTCGTTAACCTCATTGAAGGAGGATCTCACCGGTTCCGGAGGCATGACATTCTGTAAAACCACCTGGTCAATCCGGAAACCGGTTTCGTAACTGTTTGCCATTTTTTGAAGTTCTACTTTCACGGTGCTGGCCACTTCCGCCCGGCCGATGGTCAGGATTTCAGCGACGGTCCGGTTTCCGATAACTTCCCGCATCGTGGCTTCAGTCATGTCCCTCAGGGCGCTCCGGGCATTCCGAATCCTGAAAAGGTATTTGTAAGGATCATCGATCCGGTACTGGACTGTCCATTCCACAACCGCCACATTCAAATCTCCGGTGAGCATTACACTTTCATCTTCATAATTCCGGGTGTCATAGGTTGACCGCACACCCGGAGAAAGGGTCCGGAAACCAAATTCCTCTTTCAACTGGCGCTGGACAGGCACTTTGAAAACCTGTTCCACACCGAAGGGGATTTTAAAATGCAGCCCCGGATTGACTGTACGGCTGAATTTTCCAAGACGAAGGATAACCCCCACTTCTTCAGCACCCACTGTAAACCAGGATGTGAAAAGCAGCAGAAGAACAATCACAAGAATCACAAAACTCTTTATCATTCTTGGATTGATCTTTAGTTGATCCGTAAAAGAACGGAGTACATCATTCTGACTCATGACTCTTTCTCCTGTTATTTTCTTGTTTCATAACATGGTAATGTATGAGAAGATCTGCTATAAATCTACTATTCTATCACATAGGGAGCTTTTATCCGAATTATTTACCATGGGAGAAGGAAAGAAATTTTTCATTCAGATTTCCGGGTATTATATTTGGGATATGAACGGACAAACCGAATCGCTTTTTCAGCAGCAGGAAGAGACATCCCGTGTGGATATACTGGCTAAAACTCCGGACGGATTTCAGCTTGAACTGGTCCGCCAGCTTAACGACAAGGATGCCCGGGCCATTATTAACCTGTCCGCCCTCCAGGAGGAGGATCCGGACAAAAACGCCCGGTTTAATGCCACATCCGTCCGGAAATATTTCCATTATCCCAAAACATTCCCTGTTCTGGCCCGTCATGAAGGCATGCCGGTTGCTTATATTGTCGGCATCGCCCTGGAATCTCTCAATAAAGAAAGCTGGGTAAAATGTGATACACACTGGGGTATGGGCGATACGGTGTACATCCATTCATTTTTTATTCATCCCAAATATGTACGGCAAAATTATTCCAGGGTTTTGATCCGCCTGTTTTCAAACTGGCTTGCAGGAAACGGATTTCGTTATATCAGCGGTCATGAAAAAGAGGATAATCTGGAATTTCTTTTTCCATCCTGTGAGAAAATTAAACGCTTCGGTAACTGGCAGAATCAGGGTGTGGATTTTTGGTACTACCGGAAAAAAATCCGTTAGTTTATATACGGTTCGTTTTTTCAGTCAGCTTTTTTAATCTGTTGATCCGCTTCTCATCAAAAAGGGCCATATCCGTTCGCCATTTCCAGTTTCCCTCTGTTGTTCCGGGAAAGTTCATCCGGGCTTTTTCGTCCAGTTCCAGAATATCCTGAAGGGGAGAAATCATCCATACCGCCCTGGATTCCATACCGTATCGGATCATGTTCCAGGGGACATCGTCGGGATCGCAATGCAATCGCTGAAGGCAGCGTTCTTTCTCTTCCGGTGATGCATCATGGCGGAACCACCCCAGGGTCGTATTGTTATCATGGGTTCCGGAATACACAATGCAAAGATCTGTATCGAAATTTTCCGGTAAAAAGGGGTTATTATCACTGTCAAAAGCAAACTGGAGGATTTTCATGCCGGGGAATTCAAAATCATCCCGGAGTTTTCGTACTTCCTCGGTGATTACACCCAGGTCTTCGGCGATGATGGGCAGGGTTCCCAAATGTTCCCGAAGATAATGAAAAAACTCATGGCCGGCACTGTGAACCCAGTTTCCTTTTTGGGCTGTGGCTGCACCGGCATCGATTTCCCATACGCTTTCAAATCCCCTGAAATGATCCAGGCGGATATAATCCACGCACTCCAGCAAGTGCTCCAGGCGGTGAATCCACCAGGTATATCCCGTCTCTTTCAGCCGGTCCCAACGGTAATGGGGATTCCCCCAAAGCTGACCTGTACTGCTGAAGAGGTCGGGAGGAACTCCTGCAACCACATACGGCCGGCCGTTGTCGTCCAGTTTGAACAAATCGGGATGGCTCCACACATCGGCCGAGTTGTGTGAGATAAAGATGGGGATATCGCCGATAATCCGGATATGGCGGGCATGGGCATACTCTTTTAACTGATTCCACTGCCGGTTAAAAAGAAATTGTTCAAACATGTGTTGCCGAATCGCTTCCCGGTGCTCCCGGTCCAGATTTTCAAGGGCTTCGGCATGCCGCCATTTATATTTATCGGGAAAGGATGTCCAATCTTTGCTCTGATACACATCCTTCAAGACATTAAACCGGGCATAATCGATAAGCCAGTAGTGATTTTTATCAATAAACTCGGCAAAGGCAGAAAGCGTGCTGTCGTAACTCCGGGCATGAAGCCGGGCCTCCCGGAGTAATAATTTCTTTTTTTCAACGAGGGGTTTGTCTGTGGACATAAGCTCACGATAACGATCCTCCGGTAAAAGTCTCTCTTCCAAAAGACGTTCAGGATTAATGAACAATGGGTTCCCTGCAAATGCGGAAATGCTGGCGTATGGAGATCCGGTAGCATCAGGGATGGAGAGAGGTAATATTTGCCAGAGGGTTTGCCGTGCCTGATGCAGTTTGTCTATAAATTGAAAAGCCTCTTTTCCAAAATCACCAGTATCCCATGGACCCGGCAGTGATGTGATATGCATGAGAACACCGCTGGATCGGGTAAAAACGCTGTTCAATTAAAACCTCCGTTATGAATGTCTGAAATCCTTTAAATCAACACGTACCTTGTAAATCATATCCTTCCACTCAATGATGGGAATTTTATAATCCCAGTAAGCATCCAGCAGTTCATGGGGACATGTATCCAGAATTTTCTGTATGACAATAAGTAACAGGGCCAGGTCATCCAGATAGTTTATAATTTTCAAAGGGAAACGTTTAAAGCGTTTTAAGGAAAAATTGACGGGGGATATGAGATATAGAATCGTACCACCAAGCCAGATCTTAATGTGAACCGGCGTTCTTCTGTCTTTCACTAAACGAAAAAGGAGTTTTATTAAGGCGGGAATACCCCCTGCAATATAGCCCAGAGCCTCTTTCATGGTTGCATCAAGCGGATATGCGGCACGTGTTCGGAAATTCATAACTCAAATTATAACAAATACGCTTTTTATGAAAGTGTTTATCATGTTTACGGGTGGGATAAAAAGAGGAAGGCCGCCCGGATCCGGGCGGCCTTGTGAGGAACATTGAGGGGATTTGAGAAGTACTTATTGTATGGTAAGGGCAATAAAAAGTTTCAGATTTTTTCGCTGAACAAGCAATAAAACAGAATCGCCCTTTTCATATTTATCGAAGGCTTTGTTGAATTCACGAACGGAGGAGATTTTTTCATCACCGACCCTGATGATGATATCGCCGGGACGGAGTCCCTTTTTTGCCGCTTCGGACCCGGACTGGACTTCGGTGATAATCACTCCTTTATCTTTTTCTATGCCATATCTTGCGGCCAAGTTCTTGTCAAGGTCCTGAACGGAAAAACCGGGACCATCCTGAAAGGACTTGCTTTCCATTGCCTGGTTCAGGTTTTCCGGCAGTTCTTCCAGGGTTACATCAATATTCTTTTCTTTTCCATCCCTTAAAAGCCGAAGGGTCACTTTATCTCCGGGGCGGCGGGCAGAAATAGTGTTCCGCAGCTCTGAAGAGGTATAAATCTTTTTTCCGTTCACTTTTAAAACCAGATCCCCGGTTTTTAGTCCTGCTTTATCGGCAGGTGTGTTTTCAACCACATCGGCAATCAGGGCACCGGCCACTTCTTTCAAACCCAGAGACCGGGCAATTTCATAATCGACTTCCTGAATTTGCACACCCAGATAACCTCTGATAACCCGGCCGTTTTCTATCAGATCCTTCATGACCCGTTTTGCCAGATTGATGGGGATGGCAAAGCCCACTCCCTGGGATCCGCCGGAACGGGAGGCAATGGCCGAATTAATTCCGATAACTTCACCGTCCAGATTCACTAGGGCACCGCCTGAATTTCCGGGATTAATGGCTGCATCCGTCTGGATGAAATCCTCATAATCTACCAGTCCCACCCGGGAGCGCCCAAGGGCCGATATAATACCATGGGTAACTGTACTGTAAAGCTGGTCGCTGAAAGGGTTTCCAATAGCTAAAACCCATTGACCTACCTGCAATTTATCCGAATCCCCCAGTTTGGCTGCCGGAAGGTTTTTCCCGTCAATTTGGAGGACGGCAATGTCCGATTTGGGATCCCGTCCGATGATTTCCGCCTTGTATTTATGCCGATTCGCTAAATGAACAGTTATTTTATCAACATTTTCCACGACATGATTGTTGGTTAAAATGTATCCGTCCTCTATTAAAACACCGGAACCCAATATATCAGTTTTAAATTCCATGTCCCGGTTCTGGGGGAATCGGAATCCGAAAAAATCATATTCCCATCCGTTAAAAATATCAGGACGCCGCACTACTTTTTCAGCGCGGATTGTTACGACGGCCGGACTGACTTTATCGGCAACGTTGATAAATTCAGAACTTAAATCGTCGAGAACCGAGGCTGCCATCGGGGTGACAAATACAATGAGAAGAAGTAATGCTGTTTGTAACCGTTTCATGATTTTCCGCCTTTCTTTTTTTTCTCTTTCCTTATATGAGAAAATTCTGAAATTTGTTCCAAGGGCGGGAACTTTGGGGGGATCGTCTTTAAAGTCATTGGGACAGTATAAAAGTTGAAGTAAATTAATAACTATGAAGAATCTGAAAAAACAGAAGATATTGTGGGTTGATGATGAGATACATCTTTTAAAGCCGCACGTTCTTTTTCTCAAAAACAAGGGTTATGAAGTTTTAACGGCGACGAACGGGGTGGATGCTCTGGACCTGATCAGGAAAGAATATTTTCATGCCGTTTTACTGGATGAAATGATGGACGGCCTGAACGGTCTGGCTGTTTTGGAGAAAATCAAAAATCTTCGTCCGGCCCTTCCGGTGATCATGATTACCAAGAATGAGGAAGAATCCCTCATGGAAGATGCCATTGGAAGAAAGATTTCTGATTATTTAACCAAACCTATCAATCCCTCTCAGATCCTTTTGGCTCTGAAAAAAAACCTGAACGGACCGGATATCACCCGGGAAACCCAGGCTCAACAGTATATGAACACCTTTGCGGAGATGAACGATCGGATCAATGAGAATAAAGGTTCCCTCCGTCACTGGGCCCGTATACACACAGATTTGTGTCGGTGGGAAATCGAATTCGATGAAACCCCCCGGGAAGATTTAAAAAATATTTTAAACGACCAGATTACTGAAGCAAATTACCGCTTCGAAAAGCAGGTGATTGACAATTATGAATCCTGGGTCAACGGGGATGCCGATTTGCCCATGTCCCACCAGATGATGGATTCCTATGTGCTGCCCTATCTGAAAGAGGACCGAAAAGTTTTGCTTCTGGTTATAGACTGTATGCGACTGGACCAGTGGCTTATGTTATCCCCCGTTGTTTACCGGCGTTTTGATGCCGATCTCCACCATCATGTGAGTATTTTGCCCACTGCCACGCCATATAGCCGAAATGCCCTTTTTGCCGGGGACCATCCGGAAAATATCCACAAAAAATTTCCGGATTTATACAGCGATCCCGAATCGGAAGAAAGTATGAACCGGTATGAACATGATTTGCTGAAGGATTACCTGGAAAGACGGGGTATTGCAGGCAGCGTTTCCCATAAATTTCAAAAAATAATTCAGTCCCAGCAGGGAGATCAGATTGCGGCTCGTTTTTCAGATTATTCAGGGACCCGTTTTTTGGCCTTTGTCGTCAATTTTGTGGATATTTTGGCGCATCGGCGATCGGAATCGGACATTCTCCAGGAGATTGTCCCCAATGAAACAAGCTACCGGCGAATTGTGCGGAACTGGTTTGAAAATTCCTACCTTTTGACCATTCTGGAAAAGGCCGCGGAGATGGATTATACCGTTGTTGTCACCTCTGATCACGGAAGCCGGAAGGTTGCCAGGGGGAGTCTGGTCAAGGCGGATAAAGAGACAACAACCAGTGTGCGGTACAAGGTGGGCCGGAATTTGAAAGTATCGAATAAACATGCCCTTTATTTACGGGATCCGGAGCGCTTTCATTTACCGTCTCCCCAGGTTTTTACCAATTACATCTTTGCCCGGAGTGACTACTTTTTCCTTTATCCCAACAATATGCGGAAATTTGAAAAGATTTATCCCGATACCTTTCAACACGGCGGGATTTCCATGCACGAAATGATATTACCGGTCGCAGTATTACACCCCAGGACATGATGATGGCGGAGTATAAAAAAACTTGCCGGACATTCAGTGCCGACGAAACCAAAGCCCTGGGGAGGAAAATTGCCCGGGTCCTGAAACCGGGTGATGTGATAGCCCTTTACGGAGATCTGGCTGCAGGAAAAACCACCCTGACACGCGGACTTGCAGAGGCTTTTCAGGCAAACCAACCAGCGACGAGTCCGACTTTTACCTTGATCAATGAATACCCGGGAACCCTCACCCTGTATCATTTTGATTGCTATCGGATTAAGGATGCCCGGGAGGTCCTTTATCTGGGTTTTGAAGAGTACCTGGATATGAGAGGCATCGTCGTTGTGGAATGGCCCCAGAAGATTGAAAAATTCCTGCCGGAGGATACCATCCGCATCCGGTTGGTACAGTCCGGATCCCGGGATGATGTTCGTGAAATCACCATTGAATCACCGGAGGAACGGCATGTTAATTTTGGCTGTTGAAACATCATCTCCCGTTTGTGGCGTTTCGCTCTGTACTCCGGAGGGAGAAAAAGATAAAGAAGTATTAATTCAACCCCGGGTTCACGCGGAAAAACTGGCGGTAATCTGTAAGGATCTCCTGCTCAGGAATTCCCTGAATGTGTCCCGGCTTGATGGAATTGCCGTTTCTGCAGGCCCCGGATCCTTTACCGGACTCCGGATCGGGATGAGTTTTGTCAAAGGGTTAGCTTATGCCCACCAAATCCCCGTGGCCGCCGTGAACACTCTTTTTGCATTCCGCGATGCAACCCGGGAAACAGGTGGAGCCGAAGAAAAAACGGTTTGGGTTATCCACTCGCACCGGGATTTTATCTATACCCTGGGGGATAACGAAGAAGATATCCACTATATGAAAAAGAGGGAATTCTCCGACTTTTATCCCCGATGCCGGCATATTATATCCAACCAGGCCCCGGGAATATTTGATGAACTGTCACAGGATGTATATCCCATCATGCCGGCCTGGATCGGTGCTGCTGTCTTTGGAAATTCCGCTGTCAGCCTGACGACACAATACGATCAACTTAGAATATATTATGGTTCGCATTATGAACCCGTCCGGTGGAAATCTGATTGAGGAATCCCGAAATACCCGGCGTGATTGCATTCTCCGCCCCATGAGGCCGGAGGATCTTGACCGGGTGCTGGAAATCGAGGAACGGTGTTATGCCGATCCCTGGAAGAGAGAACATTTTAAATATGAACTCTCCGTGAGTTCGATTTCGAAGATGACGGTCCTTGACATGAAAAATAAAGTGGTTGCTTATGTGGGAATCTGGCTCTTGCCACCGGAAATTCACATTACAAATATTACGGTGGACCCGGAATACCGGTATCGGGGACTGGGATCCCGTCTGATGGAATATGTGATGGATCTTGCTTATGAATTGAGGATCAAGCAAATTACCCTGGAAGTCCGCCACAACAATATGGCAGCCCTGGCCCTCTACCGGAAATTCGGGTTTGAAGTCAGGGGAATGCGTAAAAATTATTATGCGTCAGAAAAAGCTCATGCATTGATTATGAGCCGTACGGTGAGGTGAGGATATGGGAAAATGGTATGAACGGACAGAAAAACCGATATTAACCGAGGATAAGAAAGAAATCCCCGACGGTGTTTGGGTAAAATGTCCCAGATGCAGTGAAATCATTTATTATAAGGAACTGGCCCGTCACCAGCATGTATGCTTCAAATGCAATCACCATTTCCGGATTCATTCCGGCCAGTATCTGAGCATCTTGTGTGACGGAGAGAAATACACCGAATATGACCGGAACATGCGTTCGGAAAATCCGTTGGAATTCTCTGATCCCGTGCCATATAGGGAACAACTGGTGGCGGCTCATCAGAAAACCGGTTTATATGATGCCGTCAGAACCGTAGAGACACGTTTAAACGGTGTACCCATTCATTTGGCGGTTATGGATTTTCGTTTCATCGGTGGCAGTATGGGATCGGTTGTGGGAGAAAAAATTGCCCGTTTGGTGGATCGCTCGCTGGAAAAAGGTTATCCGCTGGTGATTGTGAGTGCTTCCGGAGGTGCCAGAATGCAGGAAGGGGCCCTGTCGCTCATGCAGATGGCTAAAACGGTTTCCCGTCTTGCCCGGATTCATGAAAAAGGTATCCCTTATATCAGTGTTCTCACGCATCCCACCACTGGCGGTGTAACAGCCAGTTTTGCCATGCTGGGGGATATTATTTTTGCAGAACCCGGGGCTCTTATCGGTTTTGCAGGTCCCCGCGTAATCCGCCAAACCATTGGTGAAGAACTGCCTGAAGGATTCCAAACGGCAGAATTCCTGTTGAAAAAAGGTTTTGTGGATGCTGTTGTGGATCGGAGAAATCTGAAAAAATCAATTGATGAGGTTTTGAAATTTTATTATGCCTGATAAACCATCCATTTTATTAGTAAACGATGACGGCATTGCCGCCCCGGGATTACAAGCCCTGGCCGATGCCCTTGAGGATCTGGGAAAACTGACGATTGTGGCGCCGGATAAAGAACGGAGTGCCACAGGCCATGCCATCACACTGCACGATGTGATCTATCCACGAAAATATTATAAACATGGTAAATTCTTTGGAATGGCCGTCTCGGGTATGCCGGCGGATTGTTCCAAGCTGGCCCTGCACAAACTGATGAAAAAATTGCCGGATTTGGTGGTCAGCGGCATTAACCTGGGAAGCAATACGGGATTTAATGTCTTATATTCCGGTACCGTGGCAGCCGCAGCCGAAGGGACATTCATGGGTATCCCATCCGTCGCTGTAAGCCTGACAACCTATACCGACCCGAATTTTGAACCGGCTCAGCTTTTTATCCGTCAGGTTGCGGGAAAAATCCTGGAGAAAGGTCTTCCCAAAGGAATGCTCCTCAATATTAATGTCCCCAATGTCCCTTCACCAGATCATATTCAGGGTGTTGAAATTACTCGCCAGGGACAGGCCCAATGGAAGGAAATATTTATTGAAAGAATTAATCCCAAACAGGAGCCCTATTACTGGCTCTCCGGGGAAAAAATCGCCGGTACGGAAGTGGCGGAAACCGATGAAACGGCGATTCTTGAGCAGAAAATCTCCATAACACCCCTTCAGTTTGATCTGACAGCCAAAGAGTATTTCCAGGAACTTTCATCCTTTGAATTCAGCTTTCCCCGGGAGGATACTGCGTGAAAGTCCGGCTTCGTAAAATCCTGACTCTCATATTGATTGCCTGTTTATTGCCTGTTGTGATTCTGGCCTCAGCCAGATCACTTATGGAAGAGGGATTAAAGGAATTTGAGCGGGAAAATTATTATGATTCCTATCTGATATTTCACAAAGTGTTTCATCAATTACCTGTCGATGTTAATCCCTATGCATCCACATCCCTTTTTATGGTTATCCGCAGCCTTTATTTTCTGGACCGTCATGAGGATGTTATTGCCCAGGCAGGACTTTTTACTGATACCTTTGATGAAAGCCGTTACCGGGATGATGTCATTTATACCAAAAGTGCCTCTCTGATAAAAACAGGGCGCTACCTGCCGGCTGTTTCCTTTGCTCTGAAAGTGGCGTACCAAACCGAAAGGGAATCACTCCAGCGCAAAGCCCTTGAACTGGCCAGGGAAGGGGCCAGGCAGTTTTTGACTCCTGAAGAAATTAAAACGCTGAAAGCCCTGGCCGGAAGCCGGGCGGAAATGCGGGGCGTTGATCTCCTTATGGCTGAGAAAATGAAGCTGGAGGGGGATGTTGCTATGGCCCGGCAAATTCTTCAGTCTGTCAAAACATCCCTTATGACCCTTTTTGAAGTTAATTATTATAATCAAATTTTGGACAGTATGAGAGATGAAAAACGGCCACGGATAGATCTGGCTGTTATCCTTCCTCTCAGTGGTCCCGAAAGGGTTACAGGCAAGGCTTTGCTGGACGGAATGCTCTTTGCCCTGGATCGTTTCAGGCATGATCTGACGAACAATATCTCGCTCGTGGTGCTGGATAATGAAAGCGATATCCTGAAAAGTATCGACTATACCCGTTCCGTGGCAGACATGGAGCATGTCATTGCTATTTTGGGCCCGTTATCCAGTCAGGATGCCATCGCCATGGCTCCCATCTGTGATTATGAAAAAATCCCACTCTTTACACCGACGGCAACCAGAGACGGACTTTCTGCCCTGAGCCCCTATGTTTATCAGTTGAATCCGGATCAGGATGAACGGGCTTATGCCCTTGCCAGATATGCTGTGGATTCCCTGAAATATAAAACCTTTGCCATTCTTGCACCGGCTGATGATTACGGACGGAGAATTTCGGACAGTTTTTCCAGGACTGTCGCCCGAAGCGGCGGGATGGTTGTCCGAAGGGAGTGGTTTACCGATCCTAACGATTTGAAATCCCAGTTCATGAATATCCGTAAAGCGGCTTTTTCCCTTCAGGCCGCCGATACCCTCGATACCACAAATGTCCTTTTGGATCCGGAACTGGAGCTGAAAACCCAAAGCGATTCTCTGAAAATCACCCTGAAGGCCATCGATGCCTTCTATCTGCCGATTTATCATAATCAGATCGAGTCTGTGGCTCCCCAGTTGGCCTATTACAATTTTAACACCCGCCTTTTAGGGGATGGGAACTGGCTGGATGAAGGCCTCTTGTCCCGGTATCGCCGCTACGTGAACGGCATCGTGATTTCTGCCGACCATCTGATGCTGGAGCAGGATCCCCGGGTGAGTTTTTTTCGGGAGGAATATATAAGCCAGACCGGCAAAGCGCCGGACAGGTTGACCATGTATGGATATGAGACGATGGTGCTGATACTTAATCTCATTGAAAACGGGAATACCAGCCGGGAAGCACTGCGGCTTGCAGTCAACAATATGGGAGAGTTCCGGGGCGTGATCCGTAATGTGCGGTTTTCAAAACGGAAACCGGGCGTTAATGCGGCGGTAAGACTCCTTGAATTCCGAAATAATGCCATTTATACACTGCAGGAGTAACAGTGGGGGATCGTTATTTTGATACATACAGGCAATTCAAACGTTTGACGGGGACAACTGCCCTGACAAGCACCCGGGCCTTTTATGATGATGGGATCCCTGTCCGGGATCTGACGAATGTGGTGTTTCAGAAACTGGATCTGAAGATGGAAGATGCAGTTTGGCCTGTACAAATTCACTCGGGGACTGTACATTTCATCCGAAAACCGGGGCCTGTTGACGACTGTGACGGTGTGATCTCCGACTGTGATTCTTTGATCCTCCTCCTGCAGACCGCCGATTGTGTTCCTGTTTTTATGGCTGATAAAAAGGGGCAGTTCCGGGGACTGATCCATGCCGGATGGCGCGGACTCCGGCAGCAAATTATTATCCGGTCGGCAAAACTGATGAAAGAAATGGGAATAAGGGGAGCCGATTTGATTATTGCCACAGGTCCGTCCATCTGCAGGGACTGCTACACGGTGGGAGAAGATGTGGCGGAATATTTTCCGAATCATATAAGATCTCTTGACAACCGGATGACTCTGGATCTCCAGGGCATTGTGCGGGACCAGCTTTTGCAGTCCGGTATCCCCGATGAGAATATTCTGCAAACAAATCGGTGCACTGTGTGTCATAGAGAAAGATATGTTTCTTACCGGGTGAACAAAACGCATAACAGACTTTTGTCAATACTGAGGAAATAGATGTCTACACTGGAAGTAATGATCGTTGCAATCGTGCAGGGACTCACGGAATTTCTGCCTGTCAGCAGTTCGGGACACATGGTTCTTACTGAAGCCCTTTTGGGATTGAAAATCCCGGGTATTACCCTTGAAATTGCCCTTCATTTCGGAACCTTCATGAGTGTACTGCTCGTTTTCCGAAAAGAGATTACGCACATTCTCATCTCTTTTTTTTCAAAGATATGGAAAATCCGGCAGATACCCCGGAATTACCGGGAGGATGAATGGTTCCGGATGGCCGTGTTGGTTTTGCTTTCCATGATTCCAGCGATGCTGGTGGGACTTTTTCTCCGGGATTTTATTGAGGGTTTGTTTGAAAGTACGCGAAGTGTGGGCATTGCCCTGATTTTTACAGGCTCTCTTCTTTTTATTACTCAGTGGGCACCCCGGGCCCGGCGGCCACTGAAAGGATGGAATGTTCTTTTTATGGGTATTTTTCAGGCTTTGGCCATGGTCCCGGGTATATCCCGGAGCGGCAGTACCATTTCAGCCGGTCTCCTGGCCGGTGTGGACCGGGAAAAGATTGCAAAATTCTCCTTTATTATGGCCCTGCCCCTGATTGCGGGAGCCACCATCCTGGAAATCCCCGAAATGAAGGGAGATGCCCAGGTTAGTCTGTTGAATATTTCATTCGGGATGGTTGTAGCCTTTTTAACCGGAATTGTGGCCCTGAAATGGCTGATTAGAGTTTTGATGCGGGGGCGCCTGTCCTCCTTTTCATATTATTGTGTTCTTTTAGGTTTTATTACAGTGGCACTGAGCTGATGACCTGGCTGCAGGATTATTTCAAAGAGTTGGAAAAGGTTCGAAACGGGAAAATCCGGCCCGTTTATCTCCTCTTTGGCAGTGATTTTTATCTGGCATCCACCTTCATTCAGGAGGTGCGGAAAGCCCTGGCCGGCCGGGGCATTGAACGGCAACATGTAACAGCAAAAGAACTTCGGGTTAATGATCTTCAACAGTTGCTCTATGGCACATCCCTCTTCCAGTCCGAAAATTTTATCCTCATCGAGGAAATAAAACAGATGATACCCACAGTGCGAAAAATGTTTCTGAAATACCTCGAAAACCCGGCAGAAACTAATACTGTCATTCTGACGGCTCCCGTCATTGAACGGCGTCATGATTTTTTATCCAAAGTATCAAAAATGTCTGCTACGGTTTATGTGAATCCGCCCTTCGATAGTGAAATCCCCCAGTGGGCTGTGGAATATTTGAAAGAAAAGAATCGTTCGGCGGATCGTGAGGCGGTCAAGACACTGATCCGTATGACGGGAAATGATTTAAATGATCTGGCAAATGAACTGGATAAACTGGATCTGATGCTTACACCGGGAGAACGGATCACTACGCAGGCTGTCATGAAATCGGCCGGCTACCAGCGGACCTGGACTCCGGAGGATCTCACTGAAAGTATCGGAGAAAAAAACAGGAAAAAAGCCATTGTCATTGCTGAAAATCTGATTAATCACGGTATGAGCGAAGCCTTTATCTATACCACGCTGTTCCATTATTTGTGGAACCTCAGCGTCCTGCGGGATCCCCGGGTGGAACATGGTGAAAAGATTACCCGGACATGGCGACGGGATAAATATGCAAAAATGCTGAGTGCTTCAAAACGTTTTTCCAATGCTGATCTGGCCGAAGGCATTCAGGCAGTCCTTCAGGCTGATACGGAATTAAAAACTATTAGTGGTGGAGATCCTTTAACACGGTTAATTTTAACACTGGACAAAATACTTGAATAAAATGCGGGATACGGTAAAATACACAGACGAAGAACTGATTGCCCTTTTTCAGAAAGGGGATGAACGGGCTTATCTTGAACTGGTTCGCCGCTATAAAGACAGGCTTGTCAATTTTGTTTTTCGTTTTGTGGCGTCCCGGGAAATGGCTGAAGATATTGTCCAGGATACTTTTTTAAAACTTTATACCAGCAGTCACATGTATAAAGAAATCGCCCGTTTCAGTACCTGGATTTACACCATTGCAGGAAATCTGGCAAAAACAGAGCTGAGGAAACGGAAAAGGCGAAAGATTTATTCCATTCATGATATGGGCATCGATGATAAGGAATTTGAAATCCCTTCGGACACCTATAACCCGGAGCGGGAGTCCCGTTCGGCGTATCAGGAAAAAGAAATCCAGATTGCAATTTCACGTTTACCGGAACAATTTAAAACGGCTATCATTTTAAGAGATATCCAGGAACTATCTTACGAAGAAATCAGTAAGATAGTTGGTGTTCCTGCAGGAACGGTCAAAAGCCGGATTAACAGAGGCAGGCAGAAATTGCAGGAAATATTGAAAGAATTGAAAAGTAAGTAAGGAGGGTACGCTTATAGAATGGATTGCTACAGTTTTACTAACCTTTTAACAGATTATCTGGACAATCAGCTGAAACTTCCTTTGCGCCGTGAGGCCGAAGCTCATCTTCGGGAGTGTCCTGCATGTCGTCAGAAAGTGGAAGAGATGTCCGGACTTGTAGATGCCCTGCACGCTCTACCTGAAGTATCGGCTTCTGATTCTTTCGAAGCCGTGCTCATGGAGAAAATTCGCCATCACAAGGATAGTCTTCAGCATCCCCGGAATCTCTGGACTCTCTTTTCAAATCACAGCCGGACCTTTTCCGCCGCGGCTGCCTTGATTTTGGTGATGGCAGGAACGCTTGTCATCTGGCGGGGATATAACCCGCGCCTGGAAAGTCTCCCCCCCCTAATGAAATCTTCTCCTGTTCTTTCATCTATGGGATCTTCCGGTACTCCACCACTCTCTCAACAGGCCGCCACGCCCTTAAAAGGAGATGTTGCATCTTCCGTGACCCTGAAAGACAGCAGTGACAAAAAGCACCCGGAAAATAACGACGGCTTGGATCCTGAAGATTTCAGAAACCGGATCCAGCTGGTCAATGATCGACGTTGAAACACGGTTTTTTTTGCTTAATTTCTTATATTTCATGAGGATTTGAGAGGGTTATGAAAAAAGCCGGATTTGGCGTTTCAACGGCTATATGGGTCTTTGGACTCTTTGTATGGGTTTTACCATTACCCGGCACCTCCCGGTGGATGGATTTTGTCCGGGTGTTTCTCTGGATATTATTAGGACTCAGTTTATATTTATTATACTCTATAACGGAAAAGCAGCCCGAATCGGGAGAAGAATCCGATACCATTACCCGTTATCTCACCCGCTTGAACACTGTTACGACGGAAGAAGAGCTTTTTCAAGCCCTCCGGGATGTTTTATTTTCAGAATTTCAGTATGACAAGCTGACGGTTTGCCGAAGAATTCCTCATGAACCCAATGTTTTAACGGTCATTTATACAGACGGTCCGGGGGATACGCCCGGAAGCGGGGACGCCCTGTCTGTTAAAGAAGGGCTATGGGCGTATGTGTTAAAACGTAAAAACCCCGTTGTGTTGAATCAATATCGGGATAGTGCTCCTTTTGCCTTCAGGCTTTCAGCCGGTGATTTGCGCCATACACCCTATCACAGCCTTTTGGGATGGTCGGTTCACCTGGATCGTTATAAATCAGGCATTATTACCCTGGAAAGTTATAATCCGGATGAATATTCTGAAAAAGACCTTGATACATTTAACCTGATCAGTTTAAATTTTGCGTCTGCGTATCACAGGTTGACAACCCTGGATGCGCTGAAACGGTTTGCCACGGTGGACGGCCTGACCGGGGTCCTGAACCACCGGGCATTTAAAGAAAAGCTCTTTGAAGAAGTATACCGGGCCCGGCGTTATGATCATTCCCTCACGCTGATGATGTTGGATCTGGATGATTTTAAAAAAGTCAACGATACCCACGGGCATTTGTACGGGGATTACATGCTGAGAATTGTGGCCGATATTATTAAGAACAATATCCGTATGGTGGATATTGTTGCCCGGTACGGAGGTGAAGAATTTACGGTTATCCTGGCCAACGCTGAAAAAGAGGCTGTCATGGGGACAGCTCAACGGATTCGGCAGAAAATTGCCGAATATCCTTTTGAGCAGGGTGGCATCCGGGCATCTGTCACTGCGAGTATCGGTATGGCGTCCTTTCCCGAGGACAGCCATGACGGAATTTCACTGATTCAGGCGGCAGATGATGCCATGTATAAAGCAAAACGGACCGGGAAAAACCGTGTGGAAATCTATAAAAAACCAAATGGAGGCTCTTAATGGCTCGTCCCAGTGGATTCGGTGCTAAAATTGCCAACCGGCAAAAAGAAGGGAAAAAATGTCCTGTCTGCGGTGAAGCGATCTCCCACCTGAAAGTGTTCAAATCTGTCAACAGTGGTAAAGAAGGTGTCAAGTTCAACCAGAAAATGGTTTCAGTGTGTGCTTGCAATAAAAACGAAATCTTCAACTGATTGATGAAAAAAAATGTAAGGAAACCCCTGTTATCAGGGGTTTTTTATATGTGTAAACATTTTGCATAAACACCCCCGCCTTGGTAAATTGCTATCTCATGAAAAAGTTTATTTCATACACATTTCTGCTTTCCGTTTTCTTGTTTTTTTCCGCTTGTTCCGGCCGGAAAGCCCTGGTGTCTACCGGTGAAGAAAAGCAACACACCTATCCCACCACGGCTGTTCAGAAATTTGCATACGGAGAGTTATACAGGCAGGCGGGAGATTTCGCCCGGGCCCTCATAGAATATGAAGAGGCGGCATCCATCGATTCGTTGAGTCCCGTAATCTATGCCCGCATCGGGGAAACCTATATGGCACTGAACAGGATGACAAAGGCAAGGAACGCCTTTTTGGAATCCGTTGAGTTAAACCCGGATCAACCCGGACTCTATGATATGATTGCCCTCACCCTTGTTATGGATGGTAAGGCGGCCGAAGCTGAAAAAATCTGGCTCAACCTGATAGAAAATTATCCCGAATATGAAGATGCCTGGTATAATCTCTCTGATTACTATTTTGAACAGAAAGACACAGAAAAGGGACTTGAAATACTGCGGAAACTGCTTAAGAAAGATCCGGATAATACGAATGTGCTGGGTCGAATGGTAGATATTTTGCACAAACTGGGTCGGTATGAAGCATCCATCCCTTATCTGGAAAAACTCATTTCACTGGTTCCAGATAACAACCGCTTTTATCAGGGGCTTTACAAAACATATATGGAGTTGGGCCGGACGGAAGATGCCCGGGAAACTCTTCTCCTATGGCGGAACCAGGTGAATCCCACTCCTCAGGTTGAACTTTTATATGCCGATCAAATGATCCGAAGCGGGGAATGGGAAAAAGCGCTGGATGTCCTCTATCATGGACATGCCGTATGGCCCCGGCACTGGGCATTCCCTCATCTTATGGCGATTGTTTATATCGAAAAGGCAGAGCCGGACAGCGTGAGAAAATATTACAATATGGCACTGAATGAAGGGACAGCCCTCCCGATTGCCTATCGGAATTATGCCCTCTGGCTTGCTGACCAGGATGATATCCGAACGGCATTGGATGTGATCCTGGAAGGTCGTGATATGTCTCCGGATGATCAGGATCTTATGTACCTGGAAGCCCTCCTTCTGGATGAATCGGGCGAATCGGTTAGGGCTATACAGATCCTGGAAAATCTCAGGACACTCCAGCCCGACAACGAAAGCGTTCTTCAGATGCTTGCCGCTCTCTATGACAGGACGGGACAAAGTGTGCGGGCTGAAAAACTGTACGAAGAACTTTTAGCCAAAAACGGAGAAACCCCCCTCATTCTTAACAACTACAGCTTTCTCCTTGCAGAACACAATAAGGATCTGTTAAAAGCCTGGACCATGATACAAAAGGCGCTATCCCTTGAACCGGAAAACAGCGCTTATCTGGATACGGCAGCCTGGATTTTATACCGTCTCGGACGCTATCCGGAAGCTCTGAACTATATAAATCGTGCCCTGTCCGTCCTTCCTGACGATCACGAGATGCTTTACCATAAAGCTATGATTTTACTCTCCATGAATCAGGGGGATGCGGCGAGTGAGCTTCTGCAAAAATCCCTGAAAAAAAATCCCGATTATAAACCGGCCCGTGATCAATTGGAGGCAATGAATCATGATTGATGTTTCCCTTGTCATACCGGTCCTGAATGAAGAGGGGACCGTCAAAACCCTGACTGAAAAAATTTTCACTGTGCTGAAATCGAAAAACCTTCAGGGTGAAATTCTTTTTGTGAACGACGGATCAACGGATAATACTCCTGAGATACTGGACACTCTGACAAAAGATTTTGAAAATGTGTCAGTCATCCATTTCAGGAGGAATAAGGGGAAGGCAGCAGCATTACAGGCCGGTTTTCGTCAGGTGAAAGGTCGGTATGTAATCACCATGGACGGGGATCTGCAGGATGATCCCGAAGAGATTCCCAGACTTCTTGTCAAACTGAAAGAAGGCTGGGATATGGTATCCGGTTGGAAAAAAGTCCGCCATGACCCCCTGAATAAAACCCTGCCCAGTAAACTCTTTAATAAAACCACCAGCCTCTTGACCGGTATCCATATCCATGATTTCAACTGCGGTCTGAAGGCATACCGAAAAGAAGTGGTACAATCCATCAGCCTCTATGGAGAACTTCACCGTTACATTCCCGTCCTGGCCAAAATGGAAGGATTCCGTGTGACAGAAATTCCCGTAACCCACCACCCCCGGACATCAGGAAAAAGTAAATATGGTGTCGGCCGCATATTTAAAGGTTTTTTTGATTTGATTACTGTCCTTTTTCTGGCCCGTTTCACCCTGAGGCCTATGCACTTTTTCGGGATGTTGGGACTCCTGTCCGTAATTGTGGGTGTTGGGGTTGAGGTGTGGGTCCTTGTTTTGAAATATGCCTATCATGAACCCTTTCAAACCCATGTGGCTATGCTGCTTTTGGGAATTTTACTCCTGATTCTGGGAATTCAGCTTGTCTCCATGGGACTGATCGGCGAAATGCTGGTGTACCAGTTCAGGAAAAATAAAGGGAAAGCAGGAGGTGATGATGACGAATGATTATCTCTATCTTTTTACGGTCATTATCCCTACATATAACCGCCTGTCTGAAATCCGGGAACTGCTTTTATCCCTTCGTGACCAGGTGTTTCCCGTCCGGGATTTTGAAGTCCTTGTTGTGGATGATGGGTCAACAGATAAAACACAGGAATTTGTTGAAACTTTCAGTAAAGAAACATCCCTGAACCTTCGCTTTATCCGACAGGATCACCAGGGTCCCGGCGCAGCGCGAAATCTGGGCATGAAACACGCAAAAGGGAAATATTTTGTTTTTGTGGATAGTGATTGCATTGCCCATCCCCGCTGGCTTCAGGCTTATGCCGATGCCGTGTCCAAACAGGATGTGGCCGGTTTTGGCGGTCCGGACAGGGTACGGGCCGATTTTTCTCCCCTGCAGAAAGCCATTGATTACAGTATGACGTCTTTTCTCACAACGGGAGGAATCCGGGGACATTCAAAAAAAAAATTGTCCAGATACTATCCCCGAAGCTTCAATATGGGTGTCCGGGCCGATATCGTGGATAAAATCGGCGGGATGAATGACCTCCGGCATGGCCAGGATATCGAGTTCAGCAACCGTATCCTGGCAACAGGCGAACCGGTGATTAAAGTGGATGAGGCCATCGTCTATCATAAACGGCGCACTTCCGTGAAAAAATTTTTCAAACAGGTTTTTAACTGGGGTGTAGCCCGGATCAATCTGTATAAAATCGATAACAAGATGCTTGAACCGGTCCATTTTCTGCCGGCGGCAGGAACCCTGTTTACGGCGTTGGCTCTTTTACTGTTTTTGCTGGCACCCGGCTTTTTCTGGCCCCTTCCGGCTCTGGGTATTCTTGCTCTTTTTACCATGGGCCTTCACGGGATTATTAAATATAAGGATGTCCGGGTGTTCCTCTACATCCCTGTGATTGTGCCGACTCAGATTTTTGCCTACGGAATGGGTTTTATGCAGGCTTATTATAAACGGGTCATTTTAAAACAGGATGCATTTACAGGATTTGTCCGGAATTACTATAAATAATTAACAATCGGGGGTACCATGTCTGATAAAAAAGTGCAACCGGCAGCATGGGAAATGTTGAACGGGAGAAAAACTCTTCTGGCGGCAGTGATTGTTTTGCTGATTCCCCTGATTATCATGTATGCAAAATTCATTTTTGAAAATGTCCGTCCCCTGGGTGTGGATTCAGTGGCATCTGTTGCCAGTACCCGTAATTATCTGGAATGGGAAAAGGAAAGCGGAGATAAAGCCTTGTGGAATCCCGGCTTTTTCTGTGGCATGCCCACCTATCACCGCATTACACCGCCCCTGCTCCATCCCGATACACTTGTCAAATTTCTGGGGCGGTTTACATACCTTTATTTCTGGTATTTTCTTCTGGGAGGCCTGGGAATGTTTGCCCTGCTGAGATCCCGGAAAATCCCCTGGTATGCCGCCGTGATTGTGGCCCTTGGTTTCATTCTGCTGCCTCACTGGCAGTCCCTGATTCATGTGGGTCACTATAGCAAACTCCGGGCTTTTATGTTGATGCCCTGGCTGATTCTGAGTTTTCAGCTCTTGATGGATAAACGGAAATGGTATACCGTCGGTTTTTTTGCACTCATGTTTTCCTGGATGGTGCGAACCCAGCATATACAGGTTGTTTTTTACGGAATCCTGATCCTTCTGTTTCTCTACCTGATACCTGTTTTGCGGCTTCTCTTTCGCAAGGAGTACCGGCTCTTCGGAGACCTGGCTCTGAAAATCGTTGTGGCTGTTATTTTAACGGTCTTAGTCTCTGCCCAGCCATTTATCAGTCTGCATGAATACACTCCCCATTCCACCCGTGGCGGCAATCCCCTTCAAATCGGACAGGAGCAGACCTCGGCAACCCGTTCCAAAGGAGTCAGCCTGGATTATGCCACACGCTGGTCTCTTGCACCGAAAGAAATCCTGAATTTCTTCTTTCCCCGCTTTTTCGGTGGCATGTCTTCGGAAAAATATGACGGTAATGCCTATCCCCGTCTGAAAGGACAAAGACTCCCCGGCTATTGGGGCGATATGCCCTTTACCCAAAGTTATGACTCCATGGGTTTTCTTCTCTTTTTACTGGCACTGATCGGTATCATCCGGTATTATAAACTTGGTCAGGTGAAATCCCTGACGATTTTTGCCGTTTTTACAGTTCTTCTGGGATTCGGCCACCACTTTATGCCTCTTTACAAACTCTTTTTCTATTACTTCCCTTACTTTTCCAAATTCCGGGTTCCGGTCATGATTGTTAATATGACTTTCATAACGCTGCTGATTCTGGCGGGTTATGGATTAAAAGCCCTTTTCTCTCCGCGGGATCAGGGAAAAGATTATCTTGAGCCTGTTGTCTTCGGTGGCGGTGTGGCTTTTATACTCATTCTGCTTTTGATCCGGGGACAGTTATCGTACCTGGCTCCGGGTGAAGTCTCCCGGTATCCCGGTGAAACCCTGGGGATCCTCAAAACCGTTCGCAAAGAGGTGCTTACCGGTGAATTGATCCGGGCCTTATGGATTACCGTGCTTGCCGGATCGGCCATTACCGCGTACCGCTTTAAAAAGTTGGCAAAATTTTCCCTTGTCCTGATTCTGCTGGGACTTGTTTCGGTGGAACTGGGCATTATTACCGGAAAAGCCTATAATCAAATTACTCTGGGAAATAAAAAGGTCATGGAGCGGCGTCAGTTTTCGGATACAGACATCACCCGGGTTCTGGAAAAAGCCCCTGAAGGGTACCGGGCTCTGGTTGTGGGGCAGGGATTTCAGGATAATCATTATGCCTATTGGTATCCCATTATTAACGGGTATAGTGCCATCAAACTTCAGACGATTCAGGATGCAATGGATCATCTTCTCTTTGAGGGGTCCGGCCCGGCCCGTCTGAACTGGAATGTGGTCAACATGTTAAACGGCCGGTATATCATCGCATCCGGTCAGCTGGAACACCTCTTTCTCAGGCCCCTTGCTGTAGATCAGAACCGGAAGGAAATCCTTTATGAAAATACCCGGGCTTTACCGAAAGCCTGGCTGATTAAAAGGCTGGAAAAGACGGATTCCTGGGAAGATGCCGTCATGCGCATGAATCGTGAAGATTTTAATCCTGCCATCCTTGCCTATGCTCTGGATGCCGGTGGGGAGTACAGTGGTAATGGATCGGTCAGCCTGGAATCACAAACACCCAATTCCCTTACCTTTTCCGTCAATCTTTCAGAAAAACAGTTCGTGGTTATTTCCGAAATGTATTACGATGAGGGATGGATTGCTGAATTTCAGGGAAAAAAGTTGCCGATATACCGGGTCAACTATATGCTACGTGGTATTGAACTCCCTGCCGGAAAGGGGTCCCTCCATTTGTACTTTGATCCGCCGGCGTACCGTCGAGGACTTGCCGTGAGCTGGATAGGTGTCATCATCGTGTGGATTTTGATCGGCGGAGGATGGTGGCTTGAGCGGAAACCACGATTTGAACCGGATTCCCATGCCTAAGGTTTTGATCATCACATATTACTGGCCCCCGGCCGGCGGGCCCGGTGTACAACGCCTGGTTAAATGGGTGCAGCTTTTACCTGAATATGGATGGGAACCTTTAGTGCTTACCGTTAAGCACGGCGATTATCCCGCCCTGGATCCGGGACTGGGGCGGGGAATTCCCCGGGACTTAAAGGTTTTCCGCACAAAAACAGTGGAGCCTTTTGGAGTGTACAAGCGGATTACGGGAAAAGAAAAAGAGGATAAAATTCCCACTTACGTACTTAGCCGGGATGAAGATGAATCACTGAGTCAAAAACTCTCCCGATGGATCCGGGCCAATTTTTTTATTCCCGATGCCAGGGTCGGGTGGAATCCGTTTTTGAAACAATCAGGCCGCCGGATTATCCTCCGGGAAAAACCGGATTTGATTTTAAGTTCATCACCGCCTCACAGCCTGCAAATCGGTGCAGGCAAACTGGCACGACTCTTCAGACTCCCCTGGATTGCCGATTTACGGGATCCCTGGACAGAAGCTTTCTGGGAAAAGGATCTGAATCGCACGCTCCTTGCCGGACGCTTAAATCACCGTTATGAAATGAAGGTTCTGAGAAAAGCCTCTGCCGTGATAACCGTGAGCCCCGGTCTGGTGGATATGTTTAAACAGAAAGCAGAAAATTGTTATTATGTTATCCACAATGGCTTTACACGGTTGAATGCGTCGGCAAAAGCCTCGTCAGTCTTTACCATCATGTATACAGGCACGCTGAGTAAATTTCAGGATCCCGAGCCCCTGCTGAAGGCACTTCAGCTTTTGCCTGATAAAATGCTGGATATCATGCGCCTCCGGTTTATCGGAAAGGTTTATGATGCCCACAAGACACACATTGAACATACTTCGCCGGTCCCTGCAGCTTTTGAACCGTATTTGCCCCATGACAGGATGATGGAAGAAGCCCGATCGGCATCCCTCCTCCTGAAAATTCAGGCACAAAGCGGCTATTCCGACAAGAGTATCGGGGCAAAAATGTATGATTATCTTGCCATGAGAAAACCGATTCTCGTCATCGGAGGCAAGGGCGGTGTGATTGAATCCATGGTGGCCGGAACGGATAGCGGCAGTGTTTTCCCGGAAAAGGATATTCAGGGCATTGCACACTTTTTAACCCGGTGCTTTAATGCGTTCGAAAAAAATCCCGTCCTGTCACTTCCTTCCGGCGAAGCCCTGAAACAGTACGAAACATCGGAAAATGTCCGCAGATTGTCTGATATTATGCATGAGGTGATTCGCCATGGCTAAGCGTCTGAAAAAAATGGCATTCATGCTGAATAAATTCCGGCGGGATATTGTGAAAAAATCCCCGCCTTTTGCGATATCAACGGACCTTTTTTCAGAAAAACTGGGGGAATTTTATTTTCTTTTTGAGGATGACCCCAAATTATTAAACAGGCTAATTAGCGGGTTCGATGAAAATGGAATCCCCATAAACAGTGCTTATATCGATGTGGAATCCCCGCGCACACACTATTATCCCATCTCCATAGGGCAGTATGCACTGGCCCGTTTTAACCGTTTTGTTCAAAGCGGGGACCCTGCCGTTTCCGGGCATTTTCTCCGTATTGCCGATTGGTTTCTTGAAAAGGCTCAACGGGATGATACCGGTGTTTACTGGCTCACAGATATCCCAAAACCGGAATACCGGGTTACAAAGCCCTGGAAATCCGCTTTTACACAAAGCCGGGCTCTCTCTGTACTTTTACGGGCCTGGCAACTCACAAACAATGCAAAATATCTGGAGTTGATCCCCGGAATCCTTGATCTTTTCTTTGTGGATATCCGGGATGGCGGGGTTGTGGCAGATTTACATGAAGGACTTCCTTTTTACGAAGAGTATGTGGCGGCAAAACCAACACGGGTCCTGGATGGGCATAATTTTTCCCTTTTAGGCCTTTTTGATGCATACCGGGCTCTGCCGGAAGATCTCTATCCGGCTGATAAAATCAGGGCGAAAAATGCTTTTGATGCAGGAATTCAAACCCTGATCACCCGACTGCCTGACTATGATATGGGTTATTGGGTTCGTTTTAACCTGTGCGATCTGGACCATTATCCTAAAACCGACCCCTGTTCGGTGGGATATTACCGGCTGATTATGAGCCAGCTCTTGCTCCTTGAAAACCTCTCCGGCCGACAGGAATTAAAAAGCTTCAGGGAACAGTTCTCACAGTATGACCGTATGGATCATATTATCCGGATGTATGGAGATAAAGTGAAAGCATTAAAAAAACTGGGCCGGATCTGATGTGTGGTATTTTAGGGACAGTTGAAGCGGGAGGAACTCCCCCAAATCGTTTTAAGCAGATGCTGGACCTTATCCGTCACCGGGGACCGGATGCCGAATCAATATACAGGCACGGTGATGTCACCCTGGGACACCGGCGTCTGGCCATTATTGATCTGAAAACCGGGAACCAGCCTATTTTTAACGAGGATCGCTCCATTGCCGTTATTTATAACGGCGAAATCTACAACTACAAGGAAATCCGCGAAGAACTGAAAAACCTTGGGCACCATTTTTACACGGAATCGGATACGGAAATACTTGTCCATGGTTATGAAAGTTGGGGGACAGACTTTTTTCACCGCCTGAACGGCATTTTTGCCTTTGTTATCCTGGATCAGAGACAGGATTCCCTCATTCTGGTACGGGATCATTTTGGGATCAAACCCCTTCACTATATTCATCAGAACGGTCTTTTTGCCTTTGCCTCAGAGCAGAAACCCCTGCTCCTGCATCCCTCCGTTCCCCGGGAATTAAATCTTAAGTCCCTTCATACACATCTGAATTTGCGCTATACTCAAAATGACCAGACCCTTTTTAAAGGTATTTATCGTCTTCCCCCGGCACACTATCTTGTGTATCGAAATAAACAAATCAATATACACCGGTATTGGGAACTGACACCTGAAATCCGGGACGGTATGAACGAAAAAGAGGCTGCAGACCAGTTACATGAACTCCTGCGGCAGGCTGTCAAACGCCAACTGATTTCCGACGTCCCCATAGGGGTTTACCTGAGCGGCGGCATGGACTCATCCGTGATTGTCCAGAAGATGTCAGAACTGGGGGTCCCGGATATTAAAACATTTACACTCGGTTTCAATGAACCCACCGATGAATTTCCCGATGCTGAGCGGGTGGCCCGTCACTTCAAGACCGATCATCATACCCTGAGCCTGAGTATGGAACCCCTGAAAATGTTCCCGGAAGTCCTGTGGCATGCCGAGGAACCGAAAATCAACCTCCTTCAGGGTTTCAACATGTCCGCTTTTGTCAAACCCCATGTATCAGTGGTCCTTGGCGGACTCGGCGGGGATGAACTGCTGGCAGGCTATGATATTCACCGGTTTATCTATCCAATGAACCATCTTCATGACCGAATCCCCGGATGGATGAAAAAATTTTGGGATTTCAAATCCCGGATTCTCTTCAGAATGGAACAGAAAACAGGGGTCTTGCGGCTGGATGAATACCGACGTGGCATTCAGATGCTTCTGGCCCTGGGACAAATAGAAAAATATTATCTGATCCTGAGAAATGTTTGGGACTTTGACAACGCCATGTATGACCGGATCTATCACCGGGACATGGCTCAAAAAATGAAAGAGGACTCATTAGGAGTCCGGAAAGCTTTTGACCCCTTTTTTCAAAAGGTGAATCACATGTCTGCACTGGATCAGGTGCTCTTTACTGAATTTCATACGAAGATGGTTAACGACTACCTTTTGGTGGAAGACCGCATGAGTATGAGCCATTCTGTTGAGGAGAGGGTGCCCTTTCTGGATCTCGATTTAGTGAAGTTTGGATTTTCTATTCCTGCCGGATTGAAAATGAAGGGGAACCGGGCCAAAGACCTGTTCCGTGAAGCCATGAAACCTTATTTACCGGAAAAAATTACCCGGAAAAAGAAATGGGGGTTTACAGTCAACCCCTACCTGCAGTACAAAAAAGACCTGAAGAATGTATGCGAAAGGGTATTAACCCGGGACTTTGTAGAAAAGCAGGGCTTGTTTAATTACGAATACATTCGCAAAATACTGGACACGCCGCCCCATCCCCGTCTCCGCTGGCATTACAATTTTCTGTGGGTGGTTATGGGACTGGCGGTGTGGCAAAAGATGTTTATTGACAGTGATGCTTTTGCAGAGCGTCACTTTGATTTGGAATCCTACATGAATTGAGGAAAACCATGAAGACAGCAAAACGTATACTGATTCTGGCACCCCATACCGATGACGGAGAATTTGGATGTGGGGGGAGTATTGCCAAATTTCTGGAAGACGATGCGGATATATATTATGCCGCTTTTTCAACCGCCAAGGAATCAGTCCCTCCGGGCATGCCGGAAAACATTCTCGAAATTGAAGTCAAAGAAGCCACAAAACGCCTCGGTATCAAAGCGGAAAATCTTCTGATTTACGGGTTTACCGTTCGGAAACTTAACTATGTCCGCCAGGATTTGCTGGAAGAAATGGTACGCTTAAAGCGGGAACTGAACCCCGATCTTGTATTTATGCCTTCCCCTCACGATTTGCACCAGGATCACAATACAGTCGCCATGGAAGGGCAACGGGCTTTCAAGCAGACCACTATTTTGGCGTATGAAATTCCATGGAATCATATCAATTTTGAAACCCGCTCCTTTATCCGGCTGGAAAAGCGCCACATTGAAAAGAAAATTTATGCTTTGGATGCATACAATTCCCAGAAGATGCGAAAGTATGCTTCAAAAGAATTTATTATGAGTCTTGCCACCACACGGGGTGTGCAGATCGGTTGTGATTATGCCGAATGTTTTGAAGTGATACGATACATAATATAGCAGGAAATCAATGAAACTTATCCGTATTTTGTTAACGACAGTCGGTTGTCCCGGAGGTGTTACCATGATCCGGGCACTGAAAGAACATGGGGAAAGACCGGTTGAAATCATCGGGACGGATATGAATCCCCTGGCGTCAGGACGCTTTTTCAGTGATGTGTTTTATCCTGTCCCCGCCGGGACGGATCCTGCCTATCCTGAAACAATCCTCCATATTGCACGAAAAGAGAAAGTGGATCTGATTCTGCCCCAAAGCTCCTCGGATGTGATGCCTTTGAGTCCCCTCCGGGATGATTTTCGCAAGGCAGGTTTTCCCATCATGATCCCCAAAACCGAATCGGCCATTCCCTGTGACAGCAAATCTGCCATGAATGACTTTTTTAAAGAGAGCTCGGTCCCCCTGCCCGAAACACGGACCGTGAACACCGTGAATGACTTCAGAAAAGCCGTTTTAGGTTTGGGCTATCCTGATAAAAGAGTCTGCTTCAAACCGGCTGTAAGTAAGGGATCCCGGGGATTCCGAATCCTCGAAGCCGGAACCGACCGGCTGAATATGCTGTTGAAGAAGCGGATTGAAGATACCACTTTTACTCTTGAGGAATGTGAAGAGATTCTGAGACAAGCAGCACGTTTTCCTGATTTGATTGTATCTGAATTTCTTGAGGGGACAGAAATTACCGTGGATTGTTATTGCCGGAACGGGAAGGTTTTGTTGGGCTTTACAAAAACCCGGGAAGCCATGAAAGCAGGTCTGGCCATGTTTTTCAGAAACCAGGATGCACCGGAATATATGGAATATGCACGGGATATTGTTCACCGCCTGGAGTATGACTATTTTATTAATATTCAGTTCAAGGGAGGCAAACTCATGGAAATCAATCCACGGGTCTCTACCTTTGTCCATCAGGAAAATTTTAACATTCCCTGGGCTGGTGTTAAACATGAGCTTGGACTTATTTCTCTTGAAGAACTTACGGAGATTCAAAAAAATCTCCGGACTACCCGGCAAAGTGTCCGTTATTATGATCAGGTGTTTTATGATTCTGACGAAGTAAAATAAGCCTTTCAAACCCGGGAGGGATTGATGGATCTGCTGGACCTTAAAATTTATAAACAGCTCTATATACAACGTAATACATCTGCAGTTTCCCGGTATTTATATTTATCACAGCCAACAATCAGCTATCGTTTGAACAAACTCCAGCAGGAGTTGAACATAACCCTGTATTCTTACGACGGCGAATACCATTTTACACCCCAGGGCAAGGTTTTTTATAAATATTGTGAACGGATACTCCGGGATCATGACGAACTGATGGCCCGATTGGAAGGAATGAATGATTTCACCGTAAATCTGAGTACGGTGGCCACCCATCTCTATCTTGAACCCATTTATGAACTGCTCCGGGAAAAAAGACTTTTTCCCCGTGTGTATACATGCCGGTCTGATGAAGCCATCCGGAATATCATCGACCATCAGGCGGATGTGGCCATTGTTGGCGGTGTAAATATGGAACTTCCCCGGCACATTGATGCAATCCCCCTGAAAGATGAACGCATCGTTTTGGTCTACCATCAATCCCTAAGCCATGATATCAGGAAAATCCCCCTGGTGATTGATCAGAAGGATTCAGGAATTCATACCGTGGTTCTGAATTATCTGGAACAGTTCGGAGATGTAAACATTGTGGCCGAAATGGGTACAACCGCAGACCGGCTTACCCTGATAAATCAGAAACCGCTTGGACTCTTTATCAACGAAACCTATCTGAAAAACATTCAGGAGCAATATCCTCATATTGTTGTTTCAGATACCTATCAGATCCATCGGAATATTTTGCTTTTAGCCGGTGAATCCTCCCGGTACGGGGATATAATCCGGGCACTTATCGAAAAATTAAATAATCTGTCCCCCTCTCATTAAATATTTAGATTTTTATCCCCTTTCATTTCTCTCTATACTCTTTCAAATTGAAAAAAAAGAGGAGATTTCTCATGATAAGAATGTTGTTGTTATTTCTTGCAGGGCTCATGCTGGCAGGGAATGCCCGGTCTGAAATCAGTCTGAGTGGAGACACCTGGATACGGCCACGTTTTGATCTGATTACTAATAAAGACGGTGATGGAAAAATAAACAGCCGGACAGGTGACGCCTATCTGCAGTTCAGGGCCCGGCTTAATCTGAATGCGGACATCAATAACGGGTATTTTGCCAAAATTCAACTTTCCCATAATTCCCTGGCTTTCTGGTCTAAAATGGGAAGTGGTTCAGGGCTTCCCTCTGCTTCGTCTGACGGATCAGCCCAATCGCCTTCCGTGGATTTTACCCGGCTTTATGTCGGTAAAAAAGGGGATTTTGGATTTGATCTGGGGCGGATTCCGCAAGGTGGAAACACAATCTGGGATATTCATTATTATCCCACACGAGTGGTGGATATTCCATTCCTGATTTTCAACAATAATGCCTACACCGGTTTCAGGGTACATAAAACGTTGGGAGACGGACTGGCCAGAGCCTATTTTTCCGTGGATGAAAACCGCACAAATCTGGAAGTATATCTGGACGGTGACTCAACCATTACAAACCGCGATGGCATAACCATTGGAGCAGATTATGCCCTGAATTTGGGGGCTCTGGAAATTGTTCCTCAAGTCTTGTGGAGTACAAAGAAATCCAATTACAATCCTTTGACTGCCGGAGCGGTTGTGTCGGGTAAAGTCTCCGGATATTCCGTTTGGGGTGAAGCTGCTGTGACCATTGAGGAGTTTTATGACGGATGGATCGGTCGCATAGGTGTGCGCGGTAAAACAGGCCCCGGTGTCTTTCGGGGATTTTTCGATTACGGCCAGGTAACGGACAGCGGGGATAACACGACAGATCATCTCTACAGTTGGCTGGAATATAAAATCACGGTACACAATTCAGATGCCGGATCGGTTAAGATTCGCCCCACGTGGCGCCGGCAGTGGAAAGGCAGTCCGGATGATACGAAATATACCCGGAACAAAATTGAATGTTTCATTGAATATGCTTTTAAATAAGGGGGTGGTAACATGAAAAAAACAGCCATTTTTTTGTTTATGGTTATCCTGAGTTTATCTCTGTTTTCATGCGGTAAGAGTATGGATAAGAACCGGGTAGTGGTTGCCCAGCAGTTTGGATTGGGGTATGCCCCGGTCATTTTAATGCAGGAACTGAATCTGATTGAAAAATATTATCCCGATGCACAGGTTGAATGGGTACGCCTGGGTTCCGGAGGGGCAATCCGGGAAGGGATGGCCGGAGGCAACATTGATGTGGGAAGTATGGGAGTTCCTCCGTATCTGATTGCCTGGGCAAAGGGTTATGATTATAAAATTATTTCGGCTTTGTGTGAGATGCCTTTAGGACTTCAGACATATCATGAAAACATCAAAACCTTACAAGATATCAAACCCGGTATGAAAATTGCGCTGCCGTCGCCCGGTTCCATTCAGCATATTCTCCTTTCCATGGCTGCATCAAAGGAACTGGGAAATCCAAAAGCCCTGGATCATAATATCATTGCCATGGCACATCCCGACGGGGTCAATGCCCTGATCAACCGGGTGGAAATTGACGGCCATTTTACGTCACCTCCCTATATTTTTAAAGAGTTGGAACAGGAAGATATCCATCAGGTGGTTGATGCGCGGGATGCTTTCGGTGGTGATTTCACCTTTTTGGTAACGGCTGCCACCGGCCAGCTGAAAAAACGTAATCCTGAGTTATTCAACGCAGTATATAAAGCACTGGAAGAAGCCATTGACATGTTGAATGAAAATCCTGAAAAAACTGCAGAATATGTGGCGCCGGTATTAAATTTGGATCGGGATACGTATATGAAATACACCACCTGGGAAGGGGTTCGTTTCAGTAAAACCCCCCATGGTTTGCTGAAATTTCTGGATTTTATGAATGAAGCCGGATATGTAGACCGCAATACGGAGAATGTAAAAGACCTGCTTTGGGAAACGGTGAATCCGGCCGGGGCAGATTAACAACGGGATCTGAACGCATGCTGAAATCAGAAATACGGGAACGGCGCGTTACCGTAATCACGAAAGTCCTGTTTATTTTGATTTTGTTTTTTCTCTGGGAATACATTCCGGTGTGGACGGGCCGGGATAAACTTTTTCCGCCCTTCTCACGGGTTCTGGAATCCCTGTGGCAAAACCTGACAACCGGTGAGTTACTGCAGCACATAAAATTTTCCCTTTATCTGATTTTCAGCGGTATCGGTCTTGGAATTGTTCTGGCTTTTTTTCTGACGGCCTTCTGTATGATCAGCAAAACTTTTGCCCGGATTATGGATGTGATTGTGTCTATCATGCATCCGTTGCCGGGCATCGCTCTGCTGCCGGTGGTGATGTTACTGGTGGGGCTGGGAGCCAAAGCCATTATCATCATCATCATTCATTCTATTTTGTGGCCCCTGATTGTGAATTCCCTCGCAGGATTCCGCTCGATACCGAAAATCCAGCTGGAACTGGGACGGAACATCGGTATGAGTGAATTTCACCTGATATGGGCTGTGATGATCCCCAATGCTTTTCCGTATATCCTGTCCGGACTCAAAATCGCCTGGGCCCGGAGCTGGCGGGCCCTGGTATCTGCCGAAATGGTTTTCGGCGCTTCCGGTGTAGTGGGCGGACTCGGTTGGTTTATTTACAAAACCCGCTATTTTATGGATATTGAATCGGTTTTTGCCGGACTGATATCTGTGATTATTATCGGTATGCTTGTTGATGAATTTCTGTTGAAAACGCTGGAGAATAAAACCGTAAAGAAATGGGGGATGAGTGTTTGATGAGTAATCTGACGGTTCAGGATCTTGTAAAACAGTATTCTCTTGAAGGTAAATCCTTTACTGTTCTGGATAAACTCTCCTTTTCCGTGGATTCCGGCGATTTTCTCACCATTCTGGGTCCCTCTGGGTGCGGCAAAACCACCCTCATTCGCTGTATCTGCAGTATTGAAGAACCGACTTCGGGGAAAATCCTCCTGGACGGAGAGCCCATCAGCGGAATCGGTCCGGACCGTCTCATGGTTTTTCAGGATTTCAATCAACTGTTTCCCTGGAAAACCGTCATCGAAAATGTCATCTATCCTTTGAAACTGAATAAAGTTTCAGGGGATATGAAAGTACTGACACGGCGGGCAGAAGAATTTCTTGAGCTGGTTCATCTTTCTGAATTTAAACATGCCTATCCCAACCAGCTTTCCGGCGGCATGAGGCAACGGGTGGCCATTGCCCGCTCATTGGCCCTGAACCCCAAGGTTCTGGTGATGGATGAGCCCTTCGGTGCCCTGGATGCCCAGACACGATCCATCCTCCAAAAAGAATTGAAAACCTTGTGGCGGAAATTTAAAACGACAATCATTTTTATCACTCATAATGTGCAGGAAGCAATCCTTTTGGGATCAAAAGTGATGGTCCTCTCGTTAAGCCCGGCACGGATAAAATATTATGAGGAAAATCCCCTTCCGGAGCCCCGTATGCCTGAAACACCGGAATTTATGGATTTGTGGCATACTCTCTACGATCAGCTGGATACCCGCAGGTATTGAAAGGGTAACAGATAACATCCTGTTTTAAACAATATAATAATACTGCACATTTTCTTTCCTGAAATGTAAATTCTCCTTATGGATATCAGAAAACCGCTGAATCAGGTGAAAAACCACAAAAAGATACCGTCTCTTTGTTTTATCGCTCCCCGTTATGAATACGAGAGTTTTTTTATCATTCAGGATGTGGATATTTTACAACGTTTTTTTAAAGTTCGTGTCTGTCGATTTAAATCGGCAGCCGGCTTCCGGACAGCTGCAAGTATGCTGAAACAACTTTTTCAGTTACCCCTTCCCATTCTTCGAAGCCGGGCCCTGTTTATATGGTTTGCCGATTATCATGCTTTGATTCCCATGCTTTTGGGACTTATTTTCCGAAAACCGGTGTTTCTGGTTCTGGGCGGATATGATACCACTTGGCTGCCCGAATACCATTATGGTGTGTTTACGAACCCCCTTCGTTCCCGCATTGTGTGTTTTTTGTATAAAAAGGCTGCCTGTGTTTTACCGGTTTCGGACTATGCGGCCGCTGAATCAAAAAAAAGGGGTCCTTACTCCGGACGTGTCATATATAATGCCATTGCATTTCCGGAAGTTCGCCTGAAAGAACGGACACCGAAGAAATCACTGATATTGACGGTGGGATATTGCAATACCCGGCGGCGCTATCTTATTAAAGGGTTTGACCGTTTTATCCGGATGGCCCGGATGAATCCGGACTATCCTTTCATGATTATCGGCATGGAGCAGACCTTTAAGGATGGTCTACCAAATTTACCGGAAAACCTGACCGTCCTGGCACCCCAGTCACATGACACCCTTTCAGAATACTATGAAAAGACGTCGGTTTACTGTCAGTTTTCCCGTTTTGAATCTTTTGGTATGGGCGTGGCGGAGGCTTGTGCCTACGGAGCCCTGCCTCTGGTATCTTCTGCAGGAGCCCTTCCTGAAATGGTGAACGGTTTTCCGGATTATATAATCGAGGATTTTGATAATCCGGAAGAGGGCAGACGAAAAATTCAGGCTCTTTATACCGGAAATGATGCAATGCGGAAACAATTTTTCCGGCAACTCAAGGAAAAATATAGTCTCGAAGTCCGTGAAAAAGCCTTAAAAGATGTGTTTATTAAATATGGTCTTCTGTCGGAGGAAAAATGAAAGGTCCCCTGTTCATTCTTGGTTTGCATAAATCCGGGACGAGTCTGGTCCGCAGCCTGCTGGACGGCCATCCCGGTTTGACAGTGTTGCCTGTGGAAACCCACCCCTTTCAGCATTTTGGTTATGAAATTCACTATAATTACCGACGGCAGTTTGCTCAAAACCTGAGCCGTGAAGAAATTATCCGGCGGTGCAGGGAATGGATCCTCCGGTGCAATACAGCCGATGACCCTCTCACGGATTCAGTAACACCGGATCTGTTTGATGAATCATGTTTTGTTGAAAAAATGGCAGACATTTCCGGTGAAGTGTCACACAGAGCACGGGATTTTACCCTTTATTGGAATGCAATGTATGCCTCGTATAACAACGGGAAAAATATTCCGGAAGATACATGGCTCTGTGAAAAATCTGTGGAACATGCCGAATTTGCCGCGGAATTGAAATATCTTTTTCCCGAAGCTGTTTTCATTCATATCGTACGGAATCCCTATGCCAATATTGTGAGTCTTCGCCGGTTTAAGGATATAACTACCCGTTTCCCAAAGATTGACCGGGTTATTCAGACTATGGACAACAGCTATTATTATCTTCTTAAAAATATAAGAATGCTTCCGGATTATCACGTGATCCGGTACTGTGATCTTGTTTCTTCTCCCCGGGAAACACTTACAGGGTTGTGTAAAAAGCTGAAAATACCTTTTAAGGAGAATCTTTTATACCCCACGTCTCATGGAAAGTTATGGGATGGAAACAGTACGTCTGGTGAAAAATTCACAGGTATTTCTTCCAGCCGTCTGTCGGAATGGAAAAAATTGATTTCACCTGTGGAAGCATCAATTATCAATACACGATATGGGGCTTTACTTGAAATGTTTGACTATGAGCCTTTTTCGGTGAAAGGGAGTTTGTACAGGCCTGTAAAGGGAGAAAATCTGGTACGGTATGTATATAACCGGCTGGTTTTAAATCTTCGAAGTATCTAAACTTTTTGAACTGTCTGAATACATCCAGTTCCAACGGGTGCCCTGTTTAATGATTGATTGTAAATCTTTTACAGGAACATTTAGAAAATTGAAAATAGATGTCAATGTTTTTTCCGGTTCCCGAATCAAATCTTTATAACGGATAGTCATGACATTTTCGCGGTTTTCCAGAATTTCTTTGGTTATGTATGTCTGATCCAGGATTTTCTTGATTTCGTTTTCTTTCAGCTTTCGTTTCCACTTGAATAGCAGAAAATACCGTTTAATGGAACCCCGGCGGGCCATACTTTCCGCGTTTTTCTTCCGGTCACGGATGATAAATATAATTTTCAGGTTCGGGATTTTCAGATAATCTTTGACAGAATAATACGACAAAGGAAAGCGTTTCCAAACTCCCAGGCGTTTCAAGAGTTCTGTTATCAGATTTTTTTTTGCAGTAAGCTGAATTTGATTGGGTACACAGAGTTTGTTCCCGACAACAGGTTTACCGATTGCAGTTGTCCAGGTATTGCTGAAATCCTCACTGCATAGGGCAATATCGGGATGTGCTCCGATCAGACTGGCAAGAATGGATGTCCCCGAACGGGGCGCCCCGAGAATTAAGACATGTGTCCTGTCGGCCTGGCTGTCGCGGTTTAGCATGTTCATGACAAGCAAATTTATCCATTATATGTGTAAGTAACAATTGTTCATAAACCTTAAAACTGTTAACCTCTGGAAAAAAATTGTATTTTTCATTTTGTAAATGATGATGTGAAATGTTAAACCACCTGAAATACATGGCAAAACATTCCGGCATTTATATGATCGGAAATGTTTCATCCAAATTGATTGGACTCATTTTACTCCCCCTGTATACATCCATGATCAGAATATCCGATTATGGGTTTTATTCTCTTTTTGATGTCTCCATTCAGTTTTGCCAGGGGTTTTTACATCTGGGGCTCCCCAATGCTCTTTTCAGGTGGATGAACCTGGAAGAGGGTGAACAGGATAAAAAAGCTGTTTTTTTTACGGCATATACGTTTACTGCTTTGATTGTTATTCTGGTTACGTTACCGCTTTATTTTTTTTCCGGATATCTTGCCCGGGGGATTTTCAGTAACCCGGCTATGGGCATCTATTTTAAATTCAGCGCCGCCATCATTACCCTTTCCGTGCTGAATATGATTCCACTTTTTACCCTGCGGATTCGGGAGAAGTCTGTCTACTATGTTATTGTGGCAGTGCTGAAATTTGCAGTTCAGCTTCTTGTGACGGTCCTGATGATTGTACGATATGAAAAAGGAATCTTAGGCATATTTTGGGGACAATTGATGGGGGAGGCGCTTACTTTTTTTCTTATGCTCCCCTTTGTATGGTCACAAATGTCTTTCCGTTTTTTGCCCGTGACACTCAAAGAAATGATCCGTTTTGGCTTTCCTCTTTCTTTTTCGGGCTTAGCAAGCCGGGTATTAAATATCGGCGACCGGTATATTCTTGGTTTTCTCACAACACTCGAAATGGTGGGTGCTTATGATATCGGTTACCGGATTGCCAATGCTGTGGATATTATTTTAATCCGTTCGTTCAATAATGCCTATCAGCAAATGATATGGAAACATGTCAGAGCTGCCAATATCCGAAGAATTATAAGGAAATTTCTGAATTATTTTCTTTTTGTCTTCCTCTGGATTATCCTGGCGGTCTCGGTTTTTTCCTATGATCTTGTCAATTTGATGACAGTCACTTATGATGAATATCTGGCCGCTTCTATCATTATTCCTACCATTCTGCTGGCTCTGGTTATCCGGGGAATGGGGTTTATTTTTAAACAGACCCTTCAAATGGCATCTAAAACAGCCATGATTGCCTACATTACTCTCGGCTCGGCTGTACTGAATATCGGTCTGAATTTTCTGATGATTCCCCGGTGGGGAATGCAGGGAGCCGCCCTGGCCACGCTTCTCTCGTTTCTCTTTTCTTCAGGTATCAGTGCCTGGCTCAGTGAAAAATATTTTGAAACCCATTACGAATGGCTGAATATGGGGAAATTGTTTCTGTCTGCAGCCCTGATTTATATTTCCATACAATGTTTACCCGCCCTCTCTCTTTTATCGGCTATCCTGGCAAAACTGATCCTTCTTTCCCTCTTTCCGCTGCTTCTTTATCTCTTCCGTTTTTACGAATTCCGGGAAATTGATACTCTGAAAAAAATGCTGAGAAATAAATCACGAAAAAAGATGTAAATATGTAACATGTCGAAACCTTCTGTCCGGAGAGGGTTTCTGCTGCTCTTTTACATGGAAGACATGTATATTCACGAGATGAAATGTATTATAAAAAACTTCATATTCCGGCTTGGACTTGTCCTGACCGTTTTGGTTTTTACGGCCTGTGAGTATGAGGCTCCGGATCTTGAAACCATCTCATCGCTGGGACCTCATCCCGGTTCCCGGATTCTTGGGAACGGGACTTTCTGTTTTTCCGCTTCGGGATTCCCGCGAAACAGTGAAGAATCGCCGGGCATTCAAACCCTTTATGTAAATGATTATACCCGGAATTTTGTGAAATCGATTCGTTTGGAATTGAAAGGGATCCGTGAGCCGGAATGGATTGCCTCCACCAGTGACCCCTATTTTGCCGAAGCAACCCAATGGGAAGCCGGTCCGCTGAATGCCGTAACCCGCCTGTATGCCCTGCCGGATCCGGCCATGAAAGTGATTGTCTGGGAAGGGTGTGTTGTCAATACTGATCGGCGGAAAATCTCATTTCAGATCGAACCGGTCTTTGAATTTGCCCGTCCCAGTGCCGCTGATTACGGTGAAAAACAGGTCCAGTATCTGGTGGATGAACTGATTCTGACAGTGGGATTTACCGATGCCCGGAAGACAGATGTGGCTGACGGCCGGCTCAGTCGGTCCGTGACCTTAGCCGCTTCGGAAGATTATCAGTTTACCCTCCTGATTGTGATATCCGAAAACCAGCTCCAAGGGCAACAGATCTGGAATACCCTGGCTGTGAAAGATTTACGTCGTTTTGCCCGGACAGGGTGGGATGCCTGGCTTGCGGAAGGATATGAACCCTCTTTCCTGTCCCGGGAGGATTCTCTTCGTTTCCGGACGAATCTGATTTCTGTAAAAGCCCTGAATCTCAATGGGGCAGTACCGGCTGATATTACCGGCCAGTTTGTGACAAACGGCCTGCCCCAGCTTTACCCGCGGGATGCTTTTATGACGGCCCGCATGTTTCTGGAAACGGAACATCTGCATGAAGTGAAACAAATTCTGGATTTTTGGGCCAATGTCCCATTTAAATCGACAGGTGAATGGTATGCCCGCTATGATGCCTTCGGACGTGCCGCGGAAGGAGGAAGCGGCGCACGTTATGATGTGCCGGAGTGGGATAGCAACGGATACTATACATCCCTCGTCTATGAAGCCTTTTTGCGATATCGGACCTGGATCGGGGATTTTAAACTGATACAAAACCTTCTGACTTTTATCGAACTTCGATTGGGTGCTGATAACCTGGTTCATGAGGGGGGAATTGTGGAATGGCCGGGAAAACTCCCCTCCACCAATATGTCCCTGGCGGCTGCATTTAAACAGGCTGCTTTCATGGCAAAATGGCGGAACCGGAAACAACTGGCACGCCGGTGGTCAGCCGTGGCAGAACGAATGGATGAAGGACTTGCTTCACTTTTTGACCCCACAGATAAAACTTACAAAGATATAAGGGATCATACTTTTTCCTGGAATACATCCGCTCTGTTTGGCTGGATTTGGGGTTATGAAGATCACCTGCGGCTCCAGCTTAGCTCGGAATATTGGTGGCACCAATGCCGGAAGAACGGTAACGGGATTCAGTATTTCGACGGGGAGGGATACGGAGACGACCTGTTCGGCTTTACTACCGGCGCCCTCGCTCAATATTATGCTGCCCAACATCGCAAAGAACGATATCTGTTGCTTAAGAACTGGCTTGATCGGAACAGCAATGTGTACGGACTCATACCGGAACGGATTCACTATCCTGCGGATGATGATAAAATCAGTGAAGCCTCACCCCTGACCTGGTGCTCTGCAGAATATGTCATGGTTCTATTGGAAGGGGCACGGCATCTGATGATCAGTGATGATATCCGGGCTACGGAAGCACGGGCTGCTAATCTTTGTCAAGATGCGATTTCTGCCCAGATCCCCTTTCAGGATACCCTGCCCCGGCAGGAGTGTATGGACTACCTGAAAGATGCATCCTTCTGGCGGGAAAATTTCATCAGGGAAAAAGAAAAGGTAACTGCTCTTTTCGGGGCCGCATCCCTGAAAAGATACGGAATTACTCTGGCAATGGATCCTTATCCCCTGGAATTGATCAGCCCCAATGCTTTTGATATCCCTTTTCGGTTGGTCATGAAAGAACCTGCACCGCGCGTCCGTGTCCGGAACCGCTATACCACGCGGAATTGGCGTATCAAGACCCCCCGCGTGAAAGAAGGTGGAATCCATACCGTCCGGGTAATCCCTTTTATTCCCATGCCCGTTACGGATCATTATGGGTATTTCCTTTTGGAATGGCTTTTCTCTTTTGAGGATATGACGGTCCCCCTCTTTTTTCCGGTTCACTATCAAATCCTTGCCCCGTACAAAATAACTCTGAAAGATACGCTGGTTGTGGATAATCCTGTCTTTCAGCTTTTCAACCGGTCTAAAGCCCCGGTGGAAATACTTTGGATGAAAGACACCCTGACGCAAACCCGGATTTTTCCCCCGGATTATCATGATGAATTTGTTATTTCTCTTTCGGATTCAGGTGCTCTTCAGGATAGTCTGGATTTGATCATTCTCTTTGGGAATGATGAACATATTGAACATTTCAACTGGATCCCCGGCCGTGAAATGGACCTGAGTGGAAACTGGGAATTCAGTCCGGCCCAACAGGTGAATCAGTGTTTTAAACTCCGTGCTGATGATTCCTTATGGTTCCCGATTCAGGTGCCGGCGAATTGGGAAGATGCGGGATATCCCGATTTAGATGGCACATGTTGGTACCGGCGGACCTTCTCATTACCGGACAGCCTCCATAATAAGCGCATCTGGCTCGATATGGGTGCTGTGGATGACGAGGATGAAACATATATCAATTGTGATGTAGTTGGGTCTACCGCCGGTTGGAACCTGCCGCGTCGGTATCAGATATCGCCCGGCAAATCCCGCATATTGTGGAATATGAATAATACCCTTCTGGTGAAAGTGACGGATTATGGAAACGGCGGTGGAATTCATAAGGGACCGGTCCGTCTTGTAATCGAACAATAGTACGCCAACGCCTGTTGTTTCTGTTATGCAAATGCCGTAACATATTTAAATACATGCCTTACTCATCTAAAAAGCATTCATTGAAACGGATTATACCCGGTTTTCTGGGGATTCTGTTTTTTGCAGGAGTTCTTTCCGGACAAGCAGAAAATGATTTCCCCCGTATCGGCCTGGTTTTAAGTGGTGGCGGTGCAAAAGGCATTGCACATGCCGGAGTGATTAAGGCGCTGGAAGAGTACCAAATTCCTATTCATTGTATCAGTGGTGTCAGCGCCGGGGCGCTGATAGGCGGACTCTATGCCTCGGGATGGCAGATTGATCAACTCTATGACTTTGCCTGTTCCGGCATTGGTTGGGACCTTTTGGCCGGGATTCAGGACCGCCGGGATATCCCCATCGAAAACAGGATTGATGCCCTGCCTGAACAAGTGAATATTTTTCTTGATGAATCAGGAAGCAGCCTTCTGCCCATGGGACTTCTTTCCAACAGGGCGATCAAACAGTATCTTCAGATTCAGTTGCTTCCGGGACAGGTTTATTCCGGCGGCAATTTTGATTCCCTGGCTATTCCCCTCAGAGTGGTGGCTTCCGATATGGTCTATCAGAAAGCCACATCCTTTTCACATGGAAACCTGGCGGAAATTATCCGTGCATCCATGGCTTATCCTATTGTGTTTGAACCGGTATTTCTTGATTCCACTTTTTACATGGATGGCGGCTTTTATAATAATTTACCTATTCAGGAAGCCCGGGATATGGGTGCCGATTTCATTATCGCCGTGAACACCAGCGATATCCCGCCAAAGAAAAATGAAATTGTGGATGTGGGCGATGTTTTTACGTATCTGAACAATGTCTTTGCTGCCCGCAGTGATTCCGGTGCCGTAAGCGGCTACGATTATTTTATTCAAATCAACAATCCGGACGTAATGCTCTTTGATTTCCTGAAAGGTGAGGAAATCTTCCAAAGGGGATATGAGGTCGGACTTAAGGCCGCCCGAAAAATCCGAGGAATTCTTGATAATCAGTGGGATACGGCTGCCTTTCACCAAAAGCAGGAAACTATCCGGACCTGGTTGGACAACAGAACCGGATACCGGGTAGATATTCGGGGGAATGAACGGTTTACCTGTAAACAGATTCAGAATCTGATGGCTTATCAACCGGGAATTCCATATTCAGTAGATGTGCTGAAAAATGATATGGACCGGCTTTATGGCAGTGGATATTTTAATTCTGTCGATGTTGAAGCAAGTGAAATTGCCGGATCGGATTCCCTTCTGTTTGTTCTTTCGGTGAATGAAAATATGTGCCACAGCGTTCAGGGCGGGTTCTATTTTGACAGCAATGCCGGCATGAATGTGTATATGGCCGAGTTGAACAGACAGCTTTTTAATACATCACTTTTTCTGAAGAATTACCTCTTTGCAGGGAATTATCATATAGGAGGACGCTCCAGGCTCACAGGCATCCAATCCCTCAAATTCCCTTTCATCAACCTGCGGTTTACCCGTGCTTTTCAAATTTCCGCCCATCGCTATCAGTATGATACCAACCTTTTTGACTCCCGTTTTATCCGCAAAAATGTGGTCACCGCGAGCATGACGGCGTCTGCGTCCCTGGGGTGGGACAGGCTGATTCAACTTGAATTCGGCGGTATTTATGGAGAATATTTACCCTCCCAGGCATCCATTCAGGATTATATACGGCGATTGAATACAGATAAGCCGTATATTTATGCCATGTTCCGATATATTGAAGACATGCGTACGCGGCTTATGCCTATGGAAACGGGATACTCCGTTGATATAACCTTTACGGGAGGAAGATCATTTGTGGAAGAATTCCATCCGGTGCTGCAATTGCATGAATATGCCGCCTATTTTTTAAAAGGGGAATCGGAGATTCGAATCGGAATCCCCCTGAACCGCCGAATGGGTTTATTGACACATGCGCGATATGGCCATATTTTCGGGTATCCGCCCATTCTGGAAAATATCCGGCCGGAACATGCGGAACATCTTAGGTATTTTATTGGTGAGGATTTGCTGACTACGGATTATATCGGGGGTTCGCTGGGGACTGTTTACCATACCTGGGTTGATAATTTGTGGTTTGAGCCGCAGCTTTTTGTCCGTTACAGTAAATACCGTTTGTGGACTGATGTGGAAACTTTCGACAGAACCCTGGATTACGGTGTGGAGATATCTCTGATATATAACACAATTCTTGGACCTGTCACGTATGGATTTGTTTTTCATAAAGAGGATAATTTTGGTTTAAATTCATGGGCCAGAATAGGCATGGAATTTTGAAACGCCGTAAGGAGGATTAAGCGATGAGTAGATCTGTTTTTTCTCAACGAACCGTCATTGCCGTGGTTTTAATAGTATTAGCCGGAATGATTTTTTTCAATAACATTCTGGACTGGCATCTTTTTTCATCCCTGAGCCAATGGTGGCCTTTGTTACTTATTCTCTTTGGGCTGTCCCATCTGGTTTCCACCCATGGTAATAAATCCATGGGGACCGTTATCTTAATTTTGGGAGTGGTATTTCAATTAAATGCCATAGACCGTTTGCATTTCAATTTTTTTGATCTTTTCTGGCCCGCCATATTGCTGGTTATTGGAGTGAGTCTGCTGAAGAAAAATCCTGCCGGAAAAGAAGTGACTGTCAAGGGTTCAAAACAGGAAACAGATGTTCTGGATCTTTTTGCCATATTCAGCGGATCAAAACACAGTTTTGTATCCACCCATTTCAAAGGGGGTAACTGCATGGTCCTTTTCGGTGGGATGGCGGTGGATCTGAAAGAGGTGAAAACGGAGCAAAAAGAGATTGTCATCAATATCACGGCCCTTTTCGGGGGGATAGATATCGCCGTTCCCAAGGGATGGAAGGTTATCACCCGGGGGACACCTTTGTTCGGGGGATTTGATGACGAACGAAAAGAAATTACGCCTGAAACAGATGCGCCGGTTTTAGAAATCCGTTATTTCGTTATGTTTGGCGGGGCATCGGTCGTGGATGAATTAAAATAAGACGAATCAAGACTTGAGGGAATTCACCATGAAACAGTCTTTATTGTGGTTTTGTGTATTGTTTTTTCTGTGTATTCACCCTGGATATCTTCCGGCTCAGGCCATTGATTCCACGGACTTTACCTTAGATTCGCCGATGCTTGGGAAACCAATCGGGGAATCAACCGAAGATCAGAAACCCTATTGGGTTCGTGAAATGAAAATTGAGGATCCGGAACAGTGTTATTTCGGAATCGGCATGAGTGAGAAATCCCGGGAGGATGCAGACGATAAAGCGCGGATTGAATTTGCAAAAATGCTGGAAGTCCAGGTGGATGCCCAGGTACAGCATCAAATCAGCGAAAAAGGGCGAAAGGTATCCGAAGCCTTTCAGATGAAAAATACCGTCATGTCCAAAATGATTCTCCGGGGCATTTATGTATCTGAACGGTGGACTGATCCGGAAACGGGGAAATATTACAGTCTGATCCGGGTAAACAAGGGTGATTATAATAAACTGATAGAGGAAGAGGTTGCTCTGGAAGCGGCACGTCAGATTGCTTTGAACCGGTATGAAGAGAAAAAGCGGGAAGAAACTATCCGTCATCAGGAGTCCATGGTAAAGCTGGATTCAGCCCAGACGGCTGTCAAGTTGACAGAAAAGAAACACAAGGATGAAAAAAGGGAAGCACGGAAGAAAAGACAAAAAGAGCACATGGAACATATTGCCCGGGTGTATGGGAAGTATAACACTTTTCAGCCACACTCCAGTCTGGCTGACATGAAAAATGCAGAAATCGATCCGGGACGTCATAGCCTGTCTGTGAAGGGGGCTTTAAACCGGCCGGGTTTTGTCAGCGCATCCTACAGCGTCAGTATGTTCAGGTTCCTCAATGTTTCCCTGACCATGGGGATGCACAGGAACCGTCTGGATCGCCAGGATGCCACCGTAAAGTTTAAAATACTGGATGGGATTGGGAAGATTTATCGCATGTCAGCAGCAATTTCTTTTTCCCAGTATTTGTCCACTTTGCCCCGGATTCAGGACTTTAACGGGTTGAAAGATAACTCTTTTCACCATGAATTTACTTTCGGCGGGATGGTAAATGTATCTATACCCAACCTCTATTCCACAGCTTGTCTTCAGGCAGATAAACGCCGGGTATCCCTTGGGTGGATTATTCACCCCCTCTATGTGCATCTGGAAGAACATCTGGGTGTCTTTGTACAGGTTGACTATTTTCCCCAACCCTTCTTCAGAAATCCCTATGGGGATAAATGGCAACTTCAGCCCGGTGTTCAGTTTATGGTTATTCCGGAAAGACTGTATACAACCCTTGCGTATGAGGATAATCACCTTTTTAATCTAAATCTGGACATCCACTTTTGAATTCGATAAGATTACCGTGACCGGGGAAAAATTATGATATCAGACAACAAAAAAAATTCGGACTTTTTTCAACGGATAAAAGAGAGAATCTATACCTTTATCCGGTCCAAGGAAAATGAATCCGAAACTTTGAGAAATATTATCTACAAGGTGGATTGGGTATCCACGATCACTTTTAAAAAATTTACAAATGATCTCTGTTTTGAACAGGCTGCCAGTCTTGCTTTCATCACGGTGATCTCACTGATTCCCTTGTCGGTTCTGTTTTTCAGTATTGCCGGTGCTTTAGGTGTGGGACAGGAAATTATCAATTATGTTCAGGATCGGGTTTTCCCCTTTGTGGCGCCGGAATTTCAGCAGGAATTGAGTAGCTGGCTGAATACTTATATTTCTCCTACGGCATTCCGGGGTATTAAAAGCGGAATTGTCAATCTGATTGCCATTTTCAGTTTATTGCTGGCTGCAATGGCTGTGTTTGTCATGGCAGAACGGGTTTTCAACCATATATGGAAGGTCCAGGAAAAGCGAAGTTATATTCAGAAAATTGTGGCTTTCTGGGTTGTTCTGACGACCAGTCCCTTTTTAATCCTGATGTCCATCTGGCTCATGAATTATATCAATCCTCCCGGAGGTATGATTGATCAGCTGATCCAATCCTCCTGGTTTTTCAGGTTGATGTATAACAATTTGGTTCCTCTGGGGATTAGTTTTACAGCTTTTACCCTGGCGTATATCATTGTCCCTTCCACCGCTGTAAAATTCAAATATGCAGCCTGGGGCGGATTGATTACCGCAATGCTTTGGGAACTGTCCAAAAAGACCTTTTATCTGTATGTTGCCCAGGTTGGCCATGTCACCAATTTTTATAAATCCCTGGCGACAATTCCCCTTTTTCTTATGTGGGTGTATCTAACATGGGTGTTGGTTTTGTGGGGAGCTGAACTATCCCATACCTTTCAAAACATACAAATCTTACGACGGATCTATGAGAATCAGGGCAGGGAACGTTTTTATTCCAAGCATTATCTGGCAGCCATGCTTCTTGTTTTTATCGGAAAAGCCTTTCGCCAGGGTAATCCGGTTCCAACCCTGGAAGACATCGGACAGAAGACGGGTATCCGGATTGAAGCCCTGGATGAAGTGGCCCGGATTCTGGTTCAAAAGAATTTCATTTTTCCTGATACATCCCAAAACGGATCTTACTTTCTGGGTAAGGATCCCCGGCATATCTACCTGTCAGATGTGGTCCGGTGTGTCCATGTCCACGAATATCCTGCCGAAGCCCGGATATTCCCCGGAAGCGGATTGCGGAGATCGCCTGAAAAAGATCCTGTGATGTTGAAGCTGAAAGATGTTTTTGTCCGTGCTTATGGCGCCATGACATCAGGCTTTGCCGCCATCACACTCGACAGCATCCTGAGCAGTGGCGAATCGCTTCCGGAACCGGATATTCCGGAAGAACCTAAACAAATTGGTGTCAATGAATAATGTAACAAGATGTCCCCGACCCCGGAAGTATTCCCAGATGATTACTTATCATGATAGGGAGTGGGGGGTATCTCTCCATGAAGATCAGAGATTGTTTGAATTTTTGGTACCGGATGATTTTCAGGCCGACCTCAGCTGGTCCACCGAATTCAGAAAAAGGAAGCTTTCCCTCTTGTTTTTAACGGATTGGATCCTGAAAAGATTGCCCGTTGACTCCTGGATATCCGGGAACAAAAGGGATCTTTCTGCGGTTATATATGGATGTTTACAGAAGGAAAAATCATCCACAATCATTGACTGGAGGAATCCCATATACCTGTGACATCACGGGAATCAGATGCCATGAGCAAAGATTTGAAACATCACGGTTTCAGTTTTGTGGGATTCACGACATGCTATGCCTTTATGCAGGCTGCCGGTCTGATTAACGATCATGTGATCTCCTGCTTCAGGCATGAAAACTGTTAAACCCCTGAGAATACCATGAAAAAGATTATATTGTTATTGATGTTGTCAGCCGCCGTCCTTTCGGCCGGACAGCCAAAATCCATGGCGGATATTCATCGTTTTACGGCATTGGATGTGCATGTGACAGATTTTGGAACGGGTATTGGAGCTTATCGGCAGTTTTCACCCATCGGACGGTTTCATCTTGGAATTAATGCTCTATGTACCATGGTGTCCGGGGGCGAGGAGTATACGTGGTATGATATTTACGGCTATGCTCATGTGGAAAATGAAGTTAGCCTGAATATTGTCAATGTGGGCTTAAACGGGAAATATCACATTTTCAAAGGGAAAATCGCCAACAGTTTTTCTCCCTTTTTGAGTGCCAAAATGGGATATGCCCTGGCATTGGATACACCGGAAGGCGAAAGATTTATGGAAAAAATCAAGCATATCGACAGGGTACACGGTTTCAATACCGGTTTTTTTGGAGGTGTGGATTTTGCCGTTGACCGGAAATATGGTTTTTCCGTTGCTATTGGTACCCAGTGGAATGTTTTTGAAAAATCTGTAGACGGACATAAATATTGGAATGGTACAACGATAGTGATTCAGTATGGAAAAATCATCCCCTGATAACGTGAATTATATCAGCAAACCCCGCCTCGGAATTGGCTATTTAATAACAGAATTGCTCTTTTTGGCGGTTTTTATCCTGGTTCCTCAACTTCAGTGCCGAACCGGATGTTTTGTCTGGACACCCTGGCGGATTTTTCTGTTTGGTGTGGTTTATCTTGCCCTTATCTGGCATCTGGTGGATTCCTTCCGGGTGAAATATATCATAACACCGGCTATGCTTGATATCAGGGCACCCTGGTATAAAAAACGGTTGCTGCTGGATGAGATTCAGGAAGTTCACCTGATACGGGGATTTTCTTTTAAAGTGCTTATTGGATGGGCCAGCCGGAATGCTCTGAACCGCTACCATGGACTTGTTATGGTTGTATGCCGACGGGGGGAAAGATATCTCTTGTCTCCCAAAAATCCTGAAAAGTTTCTGCCAGCCTTAGAGAATGCCATGGCAGAATACCGGGGGCAACCTCATGGCCAATGAGCACTATGTATATGTACCGGATTGGTCCCCTGAGATGAGCACTGTGGATATTCAGAATGAAGAACATCACCATCTGTCCCGGGTTCTGCGCTTAATGCCAGGCAAACAAATCTACATACTTAATGGTAAGGGCTTCGGGGCGAAGGCACATATCACAGATATTTCCAAGATCAGAACCCGCTGTCAGATCATTCAACAGCTGGATTCTTCAGGCTCACCCGGTATCAGGGTTCATTTGGCTGTAGGTATTATCCGGCGATCCCGGTGGGAATGGTTATTGGAAAAAGCCGTTGAACTGGGGGTCCGGCGAATCATTCCCCTGAAAAGCCGATATACAATCCGGGAGACATATCGGCCGAAGCGGGATAAAAAAATTATGATAGCAGCTTTAAAGCAATGTGGCCGGTATACCTTGCCTGATTTGGAAAATGAGATGGATTTTGCCGAGGCAATAAAGCAAAAACGGGGAGAAGGTATTATTCTTCATCAGGAAGAAGGCATCCCCTACTTACGTGATGTCGCCGTTGTAAAAGATGAAATAACTCTGTTTGTCGGTCCTGAAGGAGGATTCTCCGATGAAGAAATCACCTATGCCGAACAAAAGGGTCTTTATAAAGCACACATGGGGCCTGTCCGGCTTCGGTCTGAAACGGCAGCAATTAACGCAATTGCCTATTTTGCATATTGGAATTAGGAGGTTTTTCAATGGCAGATTGTCTGTTTTGTAAAATTATCAAGGGAGACATTCCCTCTACAAAGGTGTATGAAGATGAGGACGTGTTAGCCTTCAGGGATATCAATCCCCAGGCACCCGAACATATTCTCATCATCCCCAAAGTGCATATCGACCGGGTGGAAAACCTGAGTGACGATCAGGGCGACGTGGCGGGAAAACTCGTGATTGCCGCTAAAAAAATTGCCCGACAACTGGGGATATCAAACGGTTACAGGCTTGTTTTCAATAACGGTCCCCTGGCCGGTCAGGAAGTGGAACACATTCATTTGCATCTGCTGGCAGGCCGGAAATTTTCCTGGCCTCCAGGGTAGGCACCTGCAGGAATGGCATACAAATAATATATAAAAAATAATATTAACTTGACTTTTCAGAGCCGGAGGATTATCTTGTCCCCGGGGGATTCCAGACATAGGGATAACAATATATTAACTCTTTTCTTCAATCCCGGCTTAACAAAACCCTGAATATCACTTGTGTTTAGGTCCTTTATGTCCAAAATTCATTTGGTTTGGAAATTCAGATGAAATAACTTTTGAAACGTATGTATATATCGAAACTCGAAATTTTTGGCTTCAAATCCTTTGCTCATAAAACGCAATTGAATTTTGGTGAAGGCGTTACATCAATAGTCGGTCCAAATGGATGCGGAAAAACCAATGTTGTTGATGCGATTCGCTGGGTTTTGGGGGAACAAAAATCAAGTCTGCTGCGCTCAGATGTGATGACGGATGTCATCTTTAATGGTTCAAAACACCGTAAACCCCTGAATTACAGTGAAGTCTCCCTGACTATACATAACAATCGGGGTGTGCTGGGTGTTGCCTATAATGAGGTGATTATTACCCGTCGCCTTTACCGGGACGGTACCAGTGAATATCTGCTGAACAACACACCTGTTCGTTTGAAAGATATTCACGACCTTTTTGTCGATACGGGTATGGGTTTTGATGCTTATTCCGTCATTGAATTGAAAATGGTGGAAGAAATTCTCAGTGAGAATAAGGATAGCCGGAAACATTTGTTTGAAGAAGCGGCGGGAATTAACAAGTACAAGAGTCAGCGGAAGAGTGCCTATCGCAAACTGGATGCCACCCGGGAAGATTTGGAACGTCTGGATGATGTTCTGTACGAAATTAAAAAGAATGTCAGCGGACTCAAACGTCAGTTAAACCGGTATCAGAAATATCAGGAATATGCAGATGAATTAAGGGATCTTGAAATCCGGCTCGGTCAGAAGAACTGGTTTACCTTGCAAGATCAGATCACACCGCTTCAAAATCAGCTGGAACGAAATCAGGTCCGTCAGAATGAAACCAGCCGGCAACTGGGTATTGAAGAATCCATGCTCAGCACCTACCGGAAAGAGGAGGAAGGCCTTTCAAAGAGTCTGGAAATCCATAATCAGCATCTTAATGAACTGAACCGGGTTCTGGCGGATTTGAAAACCCGTGCGATGGTTCTGGAAGAAAAAATCCACAATGCCACAATTTCTATAGGCCGCCTGAAGGAAGAACGCGAACTGGCATTGCAACGAAAGGCAGCCAATGAAAAGATTCGGGATGATTTGAAGGTTGAGCTTGATAAAAATGATCCCCGGATGGAATCCCTCAGGGCAGATTATGAAAAAGCCCGTGAAGCTTATGAAAAGATGGAAGAGATAACCCGGGAAATTACAAGCCGGGTCGATGATATGGCTGATCAGGTGCGGGAAAAACAGGCCGCTTTGAATCACATTGAACATCAACGCACCCGTCTGCTGGATCAACTGGCGCAGTTCCGGGAACTCTTGGAAAGGGATGAAAAAAGGCGGATTGAACTCGAGGAAGAAAATCAGGGCCGGATTCAAACTCTGAATGATCTGGGAAAAAGATATCAAAAAGCCGAAACCTCTGTTGATTCTGTTGGCAAGTCACTGATTGATTTGGAAAAAGATATTTCTGCACATGCCGAATCGACCCGTTTGCTCCGTGAAGAGATTATGGAAGCAAAATCCAAGCATGAGCAAGTACGGAAAGAACTGGTATTCTATCGGGAACTGGTAGAATCCATGACAGGTTTTAATCCGGGCGTCCGTTATGTTTTAAAGGAATTGAATCATCCGGGTATAAAAGGGACCGTTGCTGATTTGCTGCATGTGAAACCGGATTACGCCACGGCTATAGAAATAGCCCTGGGAAATATAGTCAAATACCTGGTTGCTGATACGAAAAATTCGGCACTGGATGTAATTGATGATTTAAAGAAAAACAAAAAAGGGCGTGTGACAGTCATACCCATGGATCTGGTACGGGAAAGACTCCGGAAACCCAGAGAATTTACCCATTGGGATGATAATGTCATCGGTCCGGCCAGGGAGTATATTACGGCTGAGCCCGGAGCAGAATTGTTGATAGACTATTTTCTCAGCGATGTCATCCTGGTCCACTCTTTACGGAAGATTCCCAGGAAAACGTTGCAAGAGCCCCGCTTTCGTTTTGTCACCCCTGATGGGGATTATCTGGAACACCGGGGACTGATCAAGGGAGGAAGAAGCGAATCGGGATATCAGAATATCATTGGCCGCCGGGAAAAAATCCACATCCTCGAAAAAGAAGAAAAAGAATTATCAGGTCAGATTCGGTCCCTGGAAGAATCCCACCGGAATTCAGAAGTAAAAGAACAGAATTTAAAATCGCAGCGGGCTGCTCTGACAGAGACTTTAAAAAAATGGGAGCGGGAACGGCTTGAAGCGGAAAAAGAACTGAGCAGGATCCGGTACGCATCGGATCACAATCAGCAACGGATACGGGAACTGAACGAAACAATTTCCAGATATAGCTACCAGATTGAAGATTCTGACGTTACACTGAAGAAACTGGAAATTGATAAGGAAAAAGCCGCTGAAGCACTGGAAAAAGCCCGGCGAATGCTGGAAGAAGTACAGAATCAGAATCAGGGTGCTTTGAAGGAAAAAGACGATCTTTTTAAGAAAGTCCAGGATCTTCGGGTCCGCCTGATTTCCGAAGAGCGTGAAAAAGACAATACACGGCTTCGGTATAACAATGCCCTGGACATCATCCGTGAGATGGAACAGCGGATTGAAGAGATTGAAGGAAATCTGCAAACAGCAGAAGAAACCCTTGTCCAAAGTGAGAAAGAGCTGCAGATTACCCGGATGGACTCGGAAAAGCAGCAAGATATTTTTCATTCCGAAGAGGAAAAAAGATTAAAAATTGCAGATCAGTTGAAGTCTAAACGAGAAGCAATTTTTAAAATTGAACAATCCATTGCTGAACAACATAAAAATCGCGAAGACACATTTCAAACTCTTCGGGATATTGAGATCAAATTATCTGAATTACAAAGCGAACAAAACCGGATTCGGGATCGGATTCTTGAACGATACAGGATAGATATTCTTAAGCAGGAATATCAGCACAGACCGGAAGATGATTTCGAAATAGAAGAAAAAATTGAACGTCTCAGGCACAGGATAGAAATGATTGGTCCTGTGAATATGGCCGTTAAAACGGAATATGAGGAAGAATCCGCACGTTTAAAATTTTTAACTGAGCAAAAAGAAGATTTGCTGGAATCAGAGAAAAGCATTCTTGAAACCATTCAGAAACTGGATACGACGGCACGGAAACAGTTCAGGGAAGTTTTTGATCAGATCCGGCAAAATTTTGGCAAGACGTATGGACTCTTTTTTCCTAACGGATCCGGTGACATCCGGCTTGTCGGGAATTCAGATCCTCTTGAAGCCGAAGTGGAAATTCTGTCCAGGCCCAAGGGGCGGGACATGAAAAGCCTTCGTTCCCTTTCAGCCGGGGAAAAGGCACTGACGGCTATTGCGCTACTTTTTGCAATTTATTTGGTCAAGCCATCCCCCTATTGTATTCTGGATGAGGTGGACGCCCCGCTGGATGATCAGAATGTTGCACGGTTCACAAAGGCTTTAAAACATTTTACGGAACGGACCCAGTTTATTATTGTTACTCATAATAAACTGACCATGGAAGCTGCCGATTATATGTATGGTATAACCATGCAGGAAGAAGGGGTTTCAAAAATCGTATCGGTTAATTTTACCGGTGAAGCAAACGGGGCTTCAGCCTGATTGGGAGGTCTTATGTTTAAAACTATATTAAAACAAACAACATTAATTTTGTTGGTTATAAGCAGTGTGGCTCTGGGACAGACCCAGATGCCTTTTGACATTGATTATGCTGTTTTTCTCGGGGACGACGGGACACCGACACTTGAAATTTATTATATGACCCACAGATCACTGATTACCTATCAAAGTGATGAAATCCAGGACTCTCTCTACAAGGGAGGATATGAAATTGTAACCACATTATACAGCCGGGGGGAGCCGGTCTATCAAAAGAAAGACATTCAAAATGATGAAGTAAAGGATCCTTCCCTTGTTACACCCAAACAAAAAATCCCAAATATCCTGCCGCTTCAGATCCGGCCGGGAAATTATGAAATTAAAGTAGAGATAAAAGATATTCATTCAGGACATACGGGGGAACAGAAAATAGCCGTGACGGTGCCTGAGTTTCCAAAAGATTCCCTTGTGCTGAGTGATATTGAAATTGCATCCTATATTTTAAATGCAGAAGAAGTAAGTCATTTTACAAAACTTGGACGTTATGATGTTATACCCCACGCCCAAAGAATGTATAATCCTGAAAACCCATCCATGATCGTCTATGCTGAAATTTACAATCTGACGAAAACGGACAAACGGCGGGATAAAAACCGATATACACAGATCAGCCGTGTGTTGGATATGAACGGTCGGGAAGTGATGAAGAATAAGAAACTGGAAATTGACACGCCCGGCTCTTTCAGTGTGGTTATGGATAAATTGAATGTCGGGGCGCTGGAACCGGGTATTTATACCTATGAACTTAAAGTGGAAGATTTGAATACAGGCCAGACAGACATCTCTACAAAGAAGTTTTATGTCATGAGTTCCCGCGGTGCTATGCCGGAAATCAGTCCCCTGGAAGATACCGTCCGGAATTTGACAGCGGAGGATGTGGATTCCATCTTCAGTATTTTACAACCGGTAATGGCGAAAGAAGAAATTCGCATGTACAAAAGCAGCAATCTTGAGGGGAAGAAAAATGTGCTGATCCGGTTTTGGGAAGCCCGGGATCCTGATCCTACCACGCCGGTGAACGAGTTTCGGATTGAACTGGAAAAACGCATTCAATATGCCAATGACCAGTTTTCGACTCAGATACGCCGGGGGGCTCAAACTGACCGGGGCATGGTTTTATTGAAATACGGTTTTCCCAGTGACCGGGAGGTTTTTCCCAGCCGTATGGAGAGAAATCCCTATGAAATATGGAGTTACAACCATATTGAAGGTGGCGTGGAATTCGTTTTTGTGGATGAAATGGGAACCGGGCTCTACGAATTAGTCCATAGTACCAAAAGAGGAGAACGTTACGATCCGGATTGGTATGAAAGGTATAATTACCGATGAGCGAGTCGAGACAATTTGCTATTGGGGTTGATTTGGGAGGAACTAAAGTTCGTCTTGGTCTGGTTAATGAAGCGTATGAAGTTATTGGAGAGACGCCCAGATTAAACACTTACGATTGCAGCAGCGGAGATGAGGTTGTAGCCCGAATTCATCAGGGAGTCCGACTTTTGATGGAGAAGAATAATCTGAGCGCAGACCATATCAAGGGCATTGGCGTGGGATCTCCGGGACCTTTGGATCCCTACACCGGATACATTAAAGAAACCTTGAATTTAAAAGCTGTATGCAATTACCCTTTGGGAAAATCTTTGGCGGAAGCGACGGGCATGCGTGTCTGCGTGGATAATGATGCCAATTGCTTTGGATTGGGAGAACAGCGTGCGGGAAAAGCCAAAGGGATGCATCATGTTTTAGTAGGCACCCTGGGGACAGGCTTTGGTTTTGCATGTATCCTGAATGGGAATGTTCTACACGGTTCCACAGGCACGGCAACTGAAATCGGGATGCTCCCTTATCAGGGGGGGATCTACGAGGATTTTGTGACAGGGCGGGGACTCCGGGCCATGCATGCCCGGTTGAGCAGTGAAGACCTTGATCCGAAGGAAATTTCAGACCGGGCTTTCAAAGGAGATAAAAACTGCCTGAAAACCTTTGAGGAATATGGGCGGACTGTCGCGTATACAATTTTACCTTTTATTGCCCTGGTGGATCCGGATATTGTGGTTTTGGGAGGATCAGTATCCATAAATTGGCCCTTTTTTCAGGCCAGCCTTAAAGAGACAATCCGTCAACATATATTTTCTCACCAGCAGGAACATTTGAAAATTGAGAAATCCGAACTGGGCGAAATTGCTGCCGTGATTGGCGCCGCCGGTCTTTTGGATATGGATTATTTAATATAAATGGATTTTTTTGAAAAATCGTGCTTTTCGTTTTACGTACTTAACAAATGTATTTGGATTGGATATGTCCTGCCTGTCATTATCATTTTGAAATGATGCTCAACCGGGACAAGGATTTATAACGTATCAATATATTAATAATAATATAATCTTGACAAGATGCCGTCATGGCCGTATCTTACCCCCGGGATGGGGGGAGATATCTTGCAGATTCTGTATATAGGAATGATATAATTTTCAGCCCAATACATTATCAAGGAGGAATAATATATTATTAATAATATTAATTTGATTTCATTAATCGGCTTCCATATATTTCAATTCATTGTACCGGCCGGAAAGAAACATTGGAAATATTATCAACGAATACGGCAGTATCTACTCATGAATAAACGGGCAACAAAAATATTTCCAAGGATGAAATATCTTTTAAATGCACTTTTCCCGTCCCGATGCCTTATATGCCGCCGGGTTTCAGTTTTTTCCACCTTTATCTGCAGGGATTGTTTTATGGAACTGGAGCTTTTTTTGGATATGCCGGTAGATTTTCAAAGGAGTGATATGCCTTGGCTGGGGGATGTCGTTTGTGTTTATTGGTTTACACCTGGACTCCAGATATTGGTGCATCACTTAAAATATAAGCAGGCTGATTACATTGGCCGTTGGTTGGGTGCAAAGGCTGGCTTACTTACCCGGCATCTTTCAATAAACCATTACAACGCCCTGATTCCTGTTCCCCTGCATCCCCGGCGAAAACGGAAGCGGGGATATAATCAGAGTGAACAGATTGCCCTTGGGATATCCCATATCTGGAATATCCCGGTCATGCCAGAACTGACTTACAGAAAAGTCAACACGTCAACACAAACACGATTGAACAGGGAGGAGCGGCGGCAAAATATAGCAGGTGTATTTGGTATAAAACAAGGGCGGTCGGTTCCTGCCCGTTGTGTCATAGTGGATGACATTCTGACAACCGGTGCTACAACCTGTGAATTGGGTCGAACCCTGCATGAAGCCGGTGCGGAAAAAATCGGTATTATGACACTCGGAACCCCGTTTACACACCATGGGATTCGGTTTTCTCCGGATATTGATGAAACAGATATAAAACCTTAAATAAAAAGCAATACTTAAATTTGAGTCACTCGAATGAGATTTTCGGTGTTAAATCGGTGTCTTTCGAGTTTATCCGTCAGGTGTTGATAATATTTTTCATCCATAGTTTTTAACCGGCTCAATATCCAAAGGTGTTATTTTGAATTGTTGGTCACAGCGGCATATTGATAATTATTTTCGGGGTCTATAACAATGAATTTACTCATTAGCTTCTCTCACTTTCTTTTACTATAATTATGTGCCTGATTCAATGTATATCTTATGTGTGCGACAGGAAAGATGTAACGAAACAGAAAAAAGAGCACGTACAAACAGATAAAACAGAGTGGAGCGCATGATGGTAATTGGAGTATTGAAAGAACCGACTGAAGAGACACGAATTGCTCTTCTGCCTGAACATGTACAAAAGCTGCTTGATTCAGGGAAGCACCAAGTGTTTGTTGAAAGGGGAATTGGAGAATCTCTTTTCATTTCGGATGGAGAATATGAAAAGGCCGGAGCGATGGTCACGGACCGGGGTACGCTTTTAAAAAAGGCCTTTGTTTATGTTCGGATCAATCCTCCTGAAAATGAATTGATTCAAAAACTTTCCAATGGGAGTACATGGATCAGTTACCTTGATCCGGTGAATCGAAAAAAAACTGTTGAAGCATTGGCCAGGCAGGGTGTTACAGTCCTGAGTCTGGAGTTTATTCCCCGAAGCACCTATGCTCAGAAAATGGATGCTCTGAGTTCTCAGGCGAGTCTTGCCGGATACGAAGCGGTAATCCTTGCGGCTGAGCGGCTGAATAAGATCTTTCCCATGATGATGACACCGGCAGGGACCATTCAGCCGGCCCGGGTTTTTGTGATAGGGGCCGGGGTTGCCGGTTTGCAGGCCATAGCAACAGCCAAACGGCTGGGAGCCCGGGTTGAAGCCTTTGATACGCGTCCGGTTGTGGAAGATGAAGTCCGCTCTCTTGGAGCAAAATTTATTAAAATTGATCTGGGAAAAACCGGTCAAACCAAAGATGGATACGCAAAGGAGCTCACTGAAGAGCAATTGGAAAAGCAACGACAGTTGATGGCCAAACATTGTACTTTATCGGATGTTGTTATCACGACAGCTCAGGTGTTTGGCCGAAAAGCCCCCCTGATTGTCACCCGGGAAATCATTGAGAAGATGAAAAAGGGGAGTGTCATTGTGGATTTGGCTGTAGAGTCCGGAGGGAATGTGGAAGGTGCAAAAGCCGGTGAGGATGTCATCATTAATGATGTCTGTATAGTTGGTATGAAGAATATCCCCGGGCGTGTGGCGGTCGATGCCAGCCGGATGCTGAGCGGAAATCTGACGGCACTTCTGATTCATCTTATGGATTCTGAAACAGGTGAAATGAAGTCCCTGTCGGGTGATGAAATTTTCCAATCAATTTGCCTGGCCCGGAATGGTGATGTAATCCATGAAACGCTGAAAAAAATGTGGAGTAAATAATGGAATTCATTTATCTCATATTCATTTTGATGCTGGCGATTGTTGCCGGATTTGAGCTGATTTCCAAGGTACCTGCAACACTGCATACCCCTTTGATGTCCGGTAGTAATGCCATCTCAGGGATTACATTGGTAGGTGCGCTGATTGCTGCAGGCTCGGCAAATGAAACAGTAACCATTGTTTTGGGAACACTGGCTGTTACTTTTGCCACTATAAATGTAGTAGGGGGCTACCTTGTGACGGATCGCATGCTGGCTATGTTCAAGAAGAAAAAAGAGGGGGAGGATAAATCATGAATGTTAATCAGTTGATTAATCTGGTTTATATCCTGGCAGCCCTTCTTTTTATTATAGGTGTTAAGAAACTCAGTTCCCCTAAAACTGCCCGGCAGGGAAACGGACTCTCATCGTTGGGTATGTTGTTGGCAGTTGTCGCAACATTGTGGCATCAGGATATTATTGGTTATGAATGGATTATTGTGGGACTCCTGGCCGGTGCCATGATTGGTGCTGTCAGTGCGCGGATAGTCAAAATGACGGCCATGCCGGAAATGGTGGCCCTTTTTAACGGATCCGGCGGTATTGCCAGTTTGCTGGTGGGATGGAGTGTATACCATGTGGGAAGTGCTCTGACACCCTCGACGACCATTCCAATCATTCTATCTGTACTCATTGGCGGAGTTACCTTTACCGGAAGTATTATTGCCTGGGCAAAATTATCTGAAGTAATTGACGGGAAGCCTCATATTTTCAAGGGTCAGCATATTCTCAATGTCATTATTCTTCTGATATTGCTGGCTGCAAGTGTTTTTCTGGTGATTAAGCCGGTAGGAATGTTCTGGAATACAGATTTATCCATGTACTGGATATTTATCCTCTTGGTTCTTGTGTCGGGTATTCTGGGCATACTCATGGTCATTCCAATCGGTGGTGCAGATATGCCGGTTGTAATTTCTCTCTTGAATTCCTTTTCTGGCCTTGCAGCTGCAGCTGCAGGATTTGTTATCAGCAATAATGTCCTGATTGTATCGGGTGCTCTGGTGGGGGCCAGCGGAATTATTCTCACTCAGATTATGTCTAAAGCCATGAACCGTAGCCTTGGAAATATCCTTTTCAGTGGATTCGGGTCAGTTGTATCAGGTGCAGGATCAGCCGAACAGGGCGAAGTGAAACCTATCACCGTCGAAGATGCTTATTTGATTCTGGAGGCGGCACGTTCTGTTGTTATAATTCCCGGTTACGGGATGGCAGTTGCACAGGCTCAACATGTAGTGCGTGAGCTGGCTGAACTGATGGAGAAAAACGGGACAGAGGTGAATTTTGCCATTCATCCTGTCGCCGGCCGGATGCCCGGACACATGAATGTCCTGCTGGCTGAAGCCAATGTGGATTACGATAAATTGCGGGAAATGGATGATATCAATCCTACCATGCCTACCGTGGATGTTGCAATCGTGATTGGTGCCAATGACGTTGTGAATCCTGCTGCCCGGGAGGATAAAAACAGTCCTATATACGGAATGCCGATTATCAATGCCGATTATGCCCGGACAGTCTTTGTGCTGAAACGCTCCATGCGTCCGGGGTTTGCCGGCATTGAAAATCCCCTTTTCTATAAGGAAAACACTCGCATGCTTTTTGGGGATGCCAAGCATTCCATTCAGGGACTGGTGGCAGAATTTAAAAGTTGATGTATCTGTCGTGATGACGAGATAACTGATTTTTTTAATTGTGTGTTTAGTAAATATTAATGTATTAAATATAATATAATCTTGCGTTTTTGTGTAATCGGGGTTATTTTATCCCCGGGGGTAGTTGGATATAGAAAAAACCATATATTGTATACCGCTTATAAACGATTAAATTTAAAAAGTAATTAAAACTCATGAAAAATACTTCAAATTTTCGAATTATAAAAAAGGGGTGGTTATATATCCACCCCTCTATGATTCGAAAATCAGAGATCGTTACTCCATATGCGGATATCGATAGTCTTTCGGAGGAATGAAATTTTCTTTAATCGCTCTCATGGAAACCCAGCGCATGAGATTCATGGGTGATCCGGCTTTATCATTTGTACCGGATGCCCTTGATCCACCGAAGGGCTGTTGTCCGACAACTGCTCCGGTCGGTTTATCATTAATATAGAAATTACCGGCGGCATGACGTAAAATTTTCTCTGCCTTCCGGATGGCGTATCTGTCCTTAGCAAAGATCGCCCCGGTCAGGGCATAAGGACTTGTTTCGTCACAGAGTTTGAGTGTCTCCTCATATACCTCGTCTTTATAGATGTATAGGCTAATAACCGGTCCGAATATTTCTTCTTCCATTGTGATGAATTTAGGGTTCGTTGTCAGAATGGTTGTAGGTTCGATAAACCACCCCCTAGAACCATCATAGTTGCCGCCGGTTATAAATTCCGCCTCACGGGATTCCCTGACAAGGTCGATATATTTTGTGATATTTTTAAAGGCGGCTTCATCAATAACTGCACCCATGAAATTTTTCAAATCCGTAGGATCACCCATGGGAATCGATTTTACAGTTTCTACATATTTATCTTTAATGGTATTCCAAAGTGTCTCTGGAATATATGCCCTGGATGCGGCGGAACATTTCTGTCCCTGGTACTCAAATGCCCCCCGGACCATGGCTGTAATCAATTCATCCGGGTCTGCAGATGCATGAGCGAATATAAAATCTTTACCGCCTGTTTCTCCGACGATGCGGGGGTAGGTTTTATAATTGGCGATATTATTTCCCACTGTTTTCCACATATTTTGGAAAACAGCCGTGGAACCTGTGAAATGGATGCCGGCAAGGTTTTCATTTTCCATTACCATCCGTCCTACTACAGAACCTTTTCCGGGAATAAAGTTGATTACCCCGTCCGGCAATCCGGCCTCTTTGAAGAGTTTCATCAGGAAATATGCCGAATAAACTGCAGAGGATGCCGGTTTCCAAAGCACCGTATTGCCCATAAGGGCCGGTGATGTCGGAAGGTTGCCGGCAATGGATGTAAAATTAAAAGGTGTGACAGCAAAGATGAATCCTTCAAGAGGCCTGTATTCCAACCGGTTCCAGGTTTCCTTCGTGTTGTACGGGGGCTGATCTTTATAAATCTGGCACATGTAATCAGCATTAAAATTGAAAAAATCAATTAATTCACAGGCACTATCAATTTCTGCCTGGAAGACTGATTTACTTTGTCCAAGCATGGTGGCAGCGTTCAGTAAATCCCTGTAAGGACCTGATAAGAGAACGGCCATGCGTTTGAAAATCGCGGCCCGGTCTTCCCACGGCATTTCGGACCAGGTTTTCCAGGCTTCTGCAGCGGCTTTCACTGCCATCCCAATTTCCTTTTCACCTGCCTGATGAAAAACACCCAGATCATGGTGATGATCATGAGGTATGTGACATTTTCCCAGGTTCCCTGTGCGGACTTCTTTACCCCCGATTATCAGGGGAATTTCTACTGTTGTCTTTTTTAATTCTTTGAGCTTTTTCTCCAGGCGGGCACGTTCCGGACTTCCGGGAGCATACGACAATATGGGCTCATTGACAGCTGTTGGAACTTTAAATATTCCGTTACTCATTAGTCACCTCATCATGGTTAATGTTCTCTCTTCTCTCTGTATAATACACCTCAACTTATCCTTTTCATTTCATTATTTCCATGAAAAAATCAGGATTAATCCCCGGATTTTCAGCGTTTGTACTGTGACATATATCACGCTTATTTCTTCGGACGGTCAATCCGATTTTTATGCATAAAAAAAACCTTGCACTTGTTTACCTCCTTTGAGTAAGATAAAGCAAGTACAAATAAAGAATGGTTGAGTGATGACGCAAAATGGTAATAAGATAAAATCCATTCATGATAGACATTTTTTTTGGGAAATAAGGAGATAACCATGAAGTTTGTTAAATGTATTGTATTACTCATGATGAGTGCTGTCCTGTTATGGGGACGGTCCTTTACGATCCTGGAATTCAGGGAGCTTCAATCTGATTTTAAAGCCCAAACCGCCCCTGAATTGGATATGGACATGAATTATTGTTCGGTCCTGCGGGTAGAGAGTACCCGGGCAGTTGAGATCTCTCTGAAGGAAAAAACCTACAGGACTGAAAAAATCGGTCCGGGAAAGTTTTATTTCTATTTTTCCTCACGGGAAAAATTCTTGACACTGCAGTCCCATAGTTATGAATCCCTGACTATTGAGCCGCCGGAGCGGGGTTTTAAACCCGGGGTTGTTTACTTTTTGAGGGTGGATACCCGTGATGATGTGGATGTTTCAATTCGGGTGAATCCCCAGGATGCTAAAATTCGGGTAGACGGTGAATTATGGACACAAAACAATGGGAAACTGACTCCCGGCAATCATGACCTTGAAATTACACTGGATGGCTATGAACCTATTCATGAAACCCTTCAGATTGAAAACCGGCCTGCTGTATTTAATTATACCATGACACCGGAAACAACAGTTCCGGAAATACAGTCGCCGGCAGCAGTACCGGCAGCTCAATCTAAGTCTGTATCCACCGTAACAGCTTATGACTTTTCTTTTGATTTACTTTCCTGCAAACGTATGCCGGATGATAAGGTGATTATTAAAATCCGGATTACAAATCTTTCCCCTGATGACAAAGAACTTGCAATTCACCGGAATAGCCGCTTTTATGATGATCAGGGACGTGAATTCGGATCGCCGGTCAGAACCATGGGAAATAAAAAGGCAACCTATCATAACATATTGGTACACCAGATGATTAGCCGTATCCCCACACTGCTGACCCTTACTTTCAGTGATGTTCCACGTTCATCCCGGTCTATTAGTCTCCTCGAACTGACAACAAAAGAGTGGACTTTGCCTTTCAGAGGTATTCCGATTGAATAATGATGTTTATATAATATGTGTAAAGCCGGTGATTTCACCGGCTTTTTTTTAGGAAAATGATATATTACAATCTCGTGATGCGCTCGCCCCCCGCCCCGGGGGTAAAATAAACCAAATACTCAAACAAGTCAAGTTTATATTATAAATTATATATAGGTTAATGCTTATTTTCCTCTGTTGTTTCAGATGTTTTTTTTTCTGAACCTCTCTTTGAAATTCTATATAAACCGGCAATAAAACATATTGACCTTGACCATTCTTTTCTACATTTATATATAATCATTTGGGAGGACACATGAAGAAGCAGATAAAGTGGGGGATTCTTGGGACAGGGCGAATGGCGGAGATTTTTACAAGCGAATTAATGCATTTACCCGAGGCAATAGTTGTTGCTGTCGGCTCCCGTCATCACAAAAAGGCAGAAGCTTTCGGAGAAAGATTTCATATTCCTGAACGATTTAATAGTTATTCTGACCTGGTTAACCAATCATCAGCGGATATTATTTATGTGGCAACCCCCCATCCTTTTCACAAAGATAACACCATCCTTGCCCTGTCAGCGGGAAAGCATGTTTTATGTGAAAAACCCTTTGCCATCAATGCCCGGGAAGCTGAATCCATGATAACAGTGTCTCAGACAAAGGGATTGTTCCTTATGGATGCTCTGTGGATCCGTTTTACTCCTTTGATGCAGTGGCTGAAACAGGCACTTGAGGATGAAGTTGTGGGAAAACCAGGCCTCTTTTCCGGTGCTTTTGGTTATGCCATGGATTTTAATCCCGAAAGCCGTGTTTTCAATCCACATTTAGGTGGCGGTGCCTTGCTGGATGTTGGCATTTATCCCCTTTCAACCAGTGTCTGGCTTTTGGGAATGCCAGTTGAAACAAAGTCTCTTGCAACATTGGGGGAAAGCGGCATTGATGAACGAACGGGTATTGTGATGAAAACTGCAGATGGGATGTTGTCTGTCTTCTATACGGCTGTGGTCAATCGGACTCCCTATGATTTCACGGTAATGGGTGAAAAAGGAATGATTACTGTTCATGAACCGTGGTGGCACCAGAACACCCTAACCATCCATCCGGTGTCAGGTCGTCCGATTGTAAAACATTTCCCTTTTGAAAACCGGGGATATGGATATATGGCATTACATGTTATGTCCTGCATCCGGAAAGGATTGACCGAAAGTCCTGCCATACCCCATGAGGAAACACTGGGTATTATGAAACTTATGGATCAAATCCGCGAACAGATTGGATTGAAATATCCCGGTGAGGACGAAAATTGAATTGTTGGATAGATTGGGCGGTGTTTGACTGTGTTCAAGCATCTTCGACGCTCAAGTATCCCGCTCTTCCAGATGTTTAAAAATACGGTGAAAAAATATAGCTCATCATTTTATTCATTGATTTTCCATAAAACCCGATTCATAATTATTCAATTCAAGCTATCATTCAAAATTCAGAATTCAAAAATACCCACAAAATAGCCATCCGTATCAAAATCCTGCGGTTTGATTCTGAGCCAGGGAGTATCCACGGGTTTTATCGGAATGTTCAAATTCCGAACCGTGTCCGGAATCGATACCGGTTTCAATTGGGGCCAGGTTTTCATGATAAATTCCATCTGTTCTTCATTTTCTTCAGGCAGGATGGAACAGGTTGCGTATACGAGCCGCCCCCCCGGTTTTAGCAGAGGAATATTTTCTTTAAGAATTTTTCGTTGCAGGTCAACGTAACGTTGGATTGATTCAGGTGTCAGATTCCATTTCAGGTCCGGCCGGCGCCGAAAGGTTCCACTCCCGCTGCAGGGGACATCCAGAAACAAAATGTCCGCCATGCCTTGAAGTCTCTTAAAAACTTCTTTCTGATCCATGATTTGAATTTGAGCATCAGCACGGGAAGCCCGGATCATGAGCTCCATCAGCCGTTCAGGATATTTATCTGTTGCAATAATACGGGCCCGATTATGGGTGAGGGCTGCAAGATGGAGGGATTTTCCTCCGGCTCCGGCACAGGCATCGATAATGCAATCCCCCGCCTGAGGCTGGATTATCCGGGTGATAAGCTGGCTCCCTTCATCCTGAATTTCTACCCCTCCCCGCCGGTATGTAATATGATGTTTGATATCTGTCTTTCTCTGGAAACGAAGGGCTTCCGGTAATATCTTTCCTTTGTGGATTTTAAATTCGGTACAGGTCCGGATAACGTCTTCCACACTTGCTTTGAGTGTGTTTACCCGGAGATGGAGTTCTGCCGGTTTCAAAAGCGATGCTGCAGTATCCCGAAGTGTTTCACGGTCGAAGAATTGCTCCAGACGTATCCACATCCATTCCGGAAGGCTGTAAAAAGCATGGTCCGGAATTCCTTCCCTGACAGGCTTTTTGTCCGTTATGTTCCATGCCCGGCTTATTCCATCCTCTTTTCGGAAATCCGGCGCTGAGGATATCGGGTATAGATCCCGATATGCCCGGACTACCAGTTCTTCAACCGGGATTCCGGCTTTTATGGAAGGTGACAGGATCCCGGAAGAATCCCACTCGAAACGGGATTTATGGCGGATGGCATGCCAGAATATCCCGGATATTTCTTTTCGGTCCCTTTTTCCTAAAAAACGTTTATGCTGAAAATAATGTTGAACAACCTCATCTGCAGGGAGGTGGGAACGTTCCGTAGCTTGCCGGAACAGCTCCGTTACCAGGGTAAGCAGGAGTGGAATATTCATATAATGGATATTATCCGAAGGTCTTTTTTGAAATCATTGTGAGGAATTCCGCCCGGGTCTCGGGATCATCGTGGAATTCCCCCAGAACCGTAGAGGTCGTTGTATAGGAATTCTTCTTCTCAACACCCCGCATTTGCATGCACATGTGCTGACCTTCAATGACAACCCCGACACCAATGGGATTCACCGTATTCCAGAGCGTTTCCGCAATCTGACGTGTCATGCGTTCCTGAATTTGCAAACGCCGGGAATACATCTCTACAATCCTGGGGATTTTACTGAGCCCCAAAACCTTTCCATTGGGAATATATCCCACATGGACAACTCCAAAAAAAGGTAACATGTGATGTTCACACAGGGAAAAGAAATCAATGTCCCGGACAACAACCATACCCTGAGATTCTTCATCATAAATGGCATCATTGATGATGTCCTTCAGTTTCATATCATAGCCTTTCGAAAGGAATTCCCAGGATTTTGCCACGCGGTATGGTGTTTTTAATAGTCCGTCCCGCTGAGGATCTTCACCAATTTCCTTTAACAGATCCAGTGTAATGGCTTCAAGTTTTTTAATACGAACATTACTCATTGTATATTTTTGCTCCTAAATCAGGGGTTTCGCGTACTTCCACCGATATCAGAGTCACTGAAGAAGGGAAGGCACGCTTAAGTTTGTTATATATAAACAGGGTTATATTTTCGGTTGTGGGAAGGTTTTCCCTGAACCAGGGGATATCCTCCTCCAGGTGGGTTACATCCAGGACAGATAGAATTTTTTCTTTGAGGATCTGTTTCACCTCGAAGAAATTTATTATCATCCCGCTCTGCATATCAACGGAGCCCCGCAGGCCAAGGGTTACTTCATAATTATGCCCGTGAACATGGCTGTTTTTTCCGTATTGCCGGCGGTTTTCCTCCGGGGATTTGTTTTGATCCCGGTAGCTGTGGGCGGCGGAAAATGAGATTCGGGTATACAATTCGAGGATAGGATTTTTATTCGCCACGATAGACAACCCAGTTGTTTTCTGTTTCCCACAGTTTCAGTTCATACAGCATCCCGGGTTCCAAAACGTTTTCCAGTTCTTTCCATATCAAGACAATCAGATTTTCCGATGTGGGGATAACTCCCTTCAGGAACTCCACATCTGTATTCAGGAATTTGTGGTCCAGTTTATCCACGACTGTTTCGTGAATGATGTGTTTGAGTTTTTTTAGATCAATGAGTATCCCGGTTTCTTTTGGGATGTGTCCCTGAACCGTGACTTCCAGGATATAATTATGGCCGTGTCCGTGAGGCCAGCTGCATTTACCATAAATATCCAGATTCTTTTTTTCATCAAAATCCGGATTCCGAAGCACGTGGGAGGCTGAAAAAGTCACCCGCTTTGTCAGGTAAATCATGGAATCCTCCATATTTTTATCCATGTGTCCATAGCGAATCTCTTTGGACCTCTTCTTCACCGTTTTGTTCCCTTTTATTCGTGTTCTGGCTGTACTTCGAGTCCCAGCCGGACCATGGTGTCGTGACGACTGGTTCTTTCAAGACACTCATGACAGATGTATACACCTTTGTTGAAGGGATCTTCTGTTAATTTTTCCCTGTTTTCTTCGCCGCAGAGAGTACATGTTTTTCCAAAAGGTTCCGCTGTGTTGTTTTTCTCCTGATCTTTCATGGAATAAAACCCTTTCTTAGCCTTTGATCACAGAAAAAGCCGTTAAAATTCAAGATATCCACCCAAAGCCAGTTCGAGTCCTTTCGCTGTCTGCAGGCTGAATCCGTTATGCAGAGCCATGGCAAAATCCAGGTTCAGAATCCAGGTTTTCACCGAAAAGCCGAAGGAAATATGCTTATTGTTTTTTCCGCCCCAGGCCAATCCTGCCCGAACCGGGAAAACGGGTGACCGGACAATTTCGATTCCGTTGCTCCACAGCCATGAATCCCGTGCAAAAAAGATATTCTGAAAGGATGCTGAAAAATCGCTGACCCATACAACTTCCGGATTCAACTGCCGGCGAAGGCCAAAACGGACCCATGCCGGATAACGGATTTTGACGGTTCCGCCAGGCGGATCGAGCGAGGATTCCTCAGTGATATAAATTTCTTCGAAGTTAGGTGTTACTCCTGTTGTATCGCCGAAGAAATCCATAGGTGTCAGTTCTTTCAGACGGTAAACATATTTTTTGCTTTGATAAATGTCATCTTCATTGACACCCAACAGCATCCGGGCATAAGTGGGTTTATTCCAGTATGTCTGGGCAAAAAGGTTGTTCAGCGCCACACTGAATTGCCAGCCGTTCCAAGGGTTGGATGTATAGCCCAAATCCAGTCCGGCACCGGTCCCGCCGTACATAAGCCGTGTAATATATTCAGCTCTGGCTTTAAGGGATGTCGTGTCGGTGAGGAAATGTGCGGTGGATTCGTCACTATCAAAACCGTAATAGGTTAATCCCTGAAAATAGCGGAGCGTAAATCCCACAGCTCCGAATTCAAAGGGAAATCCCATGGAGTAATCGGCTGCGACCATTACCATGGAGTTAAGATCAATTGTCAGGTCATAATCCTTGAGAATTCTGTTGCCGTTTACGAAAAGGTCTGCATAATCGTAAGGCATCATTAAATCGGCTGCAGAGATCATCCGGGTGGTGACGGCCCAGTTCTTGCCTGACAGGCTCAAAAAGGGAATGACGACCGAAAGGCCTGCTTCTCCCCGGAATCCATCCTCCCGGAAAAGTTCAAGAAAACCCTCCTTGGGAATTTCACCGGTATAGGGATCGGGTCTTTCCAGATCGCGGCCGTTATAATAGTTTAAATCCTTAAGGGAAAGGACCGTGTTTTGGATTCGGAAATCCACATAGCCCAGGGAGATTCGCATGTGGCCGGCAGAGTCGGAAAAGGCAAGGTTAGCCGGATTCCACCCGACAGCGGAAAAGCCACGGGAAATCGTACCATAGGCTCCAGCCAGTCCCACAGCCCGGGGATCCCGGTCAAACTGGGCATGCAGGAAAACGGCTAAACCTAGAAACAGGACAAGAAAGCGCCGTATCATTCTCCGCCATCCTCCTCATCATTTTCGGAATCATAGATAAAATCGCCGGTATTGACCCGGAAGCCAATATAAGCATGAACTCCGATATAATCCTGAGGCCGGATAAAGATCAGGGAATCCGAGCTTGTTTGAAGATCGATACGGGGCATGACGTAATGATTTACCTGGCGGGTCAGTTCGATAACCAGGTCGGCAGAGATAGTATCGGTGACCATGGAATCAATCGGTGCTGTAACGATGCCTGTCTCCGGATCCACCTGTACCCGGGGCAATGGGACAGAAAAGAGTGTATCCAGTCGAATGGTATCCCCATTGTTAAAATAGATACGACTGTTTTCCATACCTGAAATGTTCAGTGAATCAAGGGTTGTCTGAAGGGTGTCCTGAGGGAAAATCGTGCTGTCAGACATCAGCAGGGTGAAAGTTCCGTGCATCGGGATATGATTGGTCAGATTGGCATAAATAATGGCTCCGGTAGCATTCTTCTTAATAAAAGCTGCTGTGGAACTATCCCATGCGGCAATTTTCGTATACTCTTTTGGTATAAAACTTTGCCGGCTTGCCAGAAATTTAAAAGGAGCTTCCAGTGTATAATCGGCCCACAGGCTATCCCCGATACCAATCGTTCCTTCTCCCCTGACAAGGGCGCTGGTATTAATGCGAAAGTTTTTGGGATTCAGATCAATCAGATCGGCAATTGTGGGATATGTTTCATTGACATGTACCAAATTGGACTCGTCATCCCAGTAGACAAACATACCTTGACGGTTAAATTTAATGATGGATAGAGCTGAATCGGTGGCTGCTGCGTCCGGATGATTGAGAGACGGCTCTACATGCATAGTGCGGGATTCGGTTTTTTTGACGGCCGTTATATCCATTATCAGTTTGACAGGGAGGATGTGGTTCTGCACGCGGAGTGTCATTTCGGGTTCGGCAATGCCGATGCCGGTAATCCCTTCAGGAAGTTCTATCTTCTGTTCATCTCCAGGCAGCAGCATATTGAATTGTCCCTTCAATGAATCAAAGCGCATATCCGTCACCTGAAAATCTACCTGCAGTGTTCCCATACTTTCATTTAATGGAAAGATGGCGTTATATCCTGCCACATCGGGTGCTGCACTGTCGATTTTTACCCGGTAAGTATATTCCAGATTGTTTAACAACTCACCGTCTTCACTGCTTTTTACATGGTATCCGCCCAGGTCCAGGGTCATATTCAGGCCCGGAGCGAGGAGGGTATCGGGAAATGCTGCAGGAGTATTTCCCGGAGGGGGTGTCTGAATCTGGGGAAAGGTAAGTCCGAAACGGATCGGCGCATCAAAAGTATTGTCAAGAACGACCATGTTGATTTCATTGGTATCCGGCCCTGTAATACTTAATGCTCCTTCTTCAATCTGTGTATTGCTTTGGGGAAGGGAGAATCCCATGGTTGTGTCCATAAGGACAATTTCTTTGGTACGTCCATGGATGGATGTAAAGGACATTTGCGTGTTTTGCCGGTAGAAGAGTCCGTCTTCTATGTCGGGGTTTGAATAAAGGGTATCGCTTACCGGGACAAGAAAAATCGCCATGGAAGCATTAAGGCGGGTGCCTTCAACCAGTTTTCCGGTCAGATCTGTAGAGTCCCGGAGTCTGTCATAGGCTGCAATTCTGCCTCCTTCATGAACCACAAGGTCATAGCGGGACATATCATCCCGGATAACTTCGATTTTTACCGTATCAATAAAAATAGGTCCCGGCAGATCATTTCTAAATTCGGTCACGAAAAAACTGCCTTCACCGGTTTCCAGTGCGTAAGCGGAGAAGTAATGATTAAGTTCATCCCGGGTTTCTTCACCCATATCGACCATTTCATCCATTTCGGCTATAGGATCTGCAGCAGCATCATTCCAGACATCCGGCGGTATGGTGGACAGGCTTGCTCCCACAATATCCTCGATGGTCAGTTTATCGCTTATTTCTCTGCTGACCGGGTCAACCCTGAGGGTTTGTCCTTCTTCCTGTACAGAAATTTCGGTATTGACCGGGACATGAAAATTGCTTTTCGAAAGAGTCACTTTTCCCAGACTTCCTCCAAATCGGAGAAACATGGTATCCCCTTCGGCAAAGAAAGTGGAATCGTTTTCCAGGTCGATGACGGGATATTGTTCATAAATCAGGGGAAGTGTGAGAGATGCTTTCCATACTGGTGGTTCCAGTTTGCTGGGAACATTGATATCACAGGATGAAAAAAGGATAGTACACGAAAATAAAACTGCTAAACAAGCTTTTATTCGTTGCCATGTATTGTTAGGATGTTTCATTTTCCAAAAACCGGAAAGGCTCAGGAAAGATATTTTTTAAGTTCCTCTGCCTTATCTGTTTTTTCCCAGCTAAAGCCACAATCTTCCCGGCCGAAGTGACCATAGACCGCGGTTTTCCGGTAAATCGGGCGCTTCAGGTTCAGATAATCAATGATCTGGTGGGGTTTCAGGGGGAATTCTTTCCGGATGATATCAGCCAGTTGGGGATCGGGAAGTTTTCCGGTTCCGAAGGTTTCAACAAAAACGGACAGGGGTTCGGCAACGCCGATGGAATAGGCCAGTTGGATTTCGCAGCTGTCGGCAAGTCCGGCGGCCACGAGATTTTTTGCAATGTAACGGGCCATATATGTTGCGGACCGGTCCACTTTTGACGGATCTTTTCCGGAGAAAGCGCCACCGCCGTGACGAGCATAACCACCGTAAGTATCCACTATAATTTTTCGTCCCGTTACGCCGGCATCCGCCTGAGGACCACCCATTTCAAAACGGCCGGTGGCATTGATATGCAGCATGGTTTTGTCGTCCATTAAATCTCCCAGGACCGGTTTAATGATCATTTCGGTCACATCCCGGCGGATTTTATCGGAGTCGGCATCTTTGCGGTGATGGATGGCAATCACAACCGAGCTGACCCGGACAGGTACTCCGTCGTGATATTCCACTGTTACCTGGCTTTTGCCATCGGGAAGCGCCCACAGCAATTCCCCTTCTTTGCGAAGTATGGACATGCGGTGTGTCAATTTATGAGCCAGCGAAATGGGGAGTGGCATCAATTCCGGCGTTTCCCTGCAGGCAAAGCCGAACATAAGTCCCTGATCACCGGCGCCCTGCTCGTGACCTTCCGTTTCGTCAACCCCTTTTTTAATATCGGGTGACTGGGGATGTATGGATTCAATGACGGCACAGTTTTCATAACTGAATCCACTGTCGTAACTATCGTAACCGATGCGCTTGAGGGTTTTCCGGACTACCTCCGGGATGTCTACATAACATTCAGTCGTGATTTCCCCTACAACCATTACAAGGCCAGTGGTGACCAGGGTTTCACAGGCTACCCTGGCCTCTTTATCTTTCTCCAGTATGGAATCCAGAATGGAATCGGAAATCTGATCACAGATTTTGTCAGGATGACCTTCCGTGACGGATTCGGAGGTGAAGTATGTAATACGCAAAAATTATCTCCTTTATTTAAAGCGTGATAATTTAATCATTTCGTCCCTTATTCAAAAGCTTCTGAATAATCTCCCAGGTTCACCGGTTTCAGCCGGCCCTTACAGATGGTTTTCTGACCGATAATGGCACCTGAAAGCAGGGCATGTTCTATGTAGGCTTCCTCATAAATAATGGAATCCCGGATGACAGAGCCACAGATATCGGCACCAGAGCCGATGGATACATAGGGTCCGATAACGGAATTTTTTACGGAGGCATCGTCAGCAATATACACGGGAGGGATGATTGCACAGTTCTCTGCCCTTCCCGCCCTGGATCCTTCCTTTTCCAGAATCATGCGATTTGTTTCCAGCAGTGTCTCCTGCTTTCCGCAATCCAGCCAGCTGTCCATTTCGGCAGCTGTGAAAATCTCTCCCTGATCCATCATAATTTTGAGGGCATCCGTTAACTGGTATTCTCCCCGGGTCTTTTTATTCTCCCGGATCAGTTTTTCTATGGCTGTTTTCAGTAATCCCTGATTCCGGATCAGATAGAGTCCTGCTATTGCCAGATTCCCCGGCGGTTTTTCCGGTTTTTCAACCATGGAAACCACTTGCCCCTTTCCATTGGTTTCCACAATCCCAAACCGTTTGGGATCTTTCACCTGAACAACACCCAGTGTATGAGTTTCCCGGGATATGAATGCCTTGTAATCCGTATTGATAATGGTATCACCAAGTATGATCAAAACCGGTTCGTCCGTCTCTTCCAGTCCGTATAAAACAGCATGACCCAGTCCCAGCATCTCTTTCTGTTCCGGAAAATCACATTGAAGCCCCTCTATTCCGGAAAAATAATCAATCACCCGTTCTTTTTTATATCCGACAATGATGGACAACTGGTTGATGCCGGCATCCTTCAGGGTATCGGCAATGTGGCCGATGATCGGTTTTCCGGCCACATGAAGCATCACCTTGGGACGTGTCAATGTATGGGGGTGCAGACGGGTTCCGATCCCGGCTGCGGGTATGATTGCTTTCATAGAAAAGCCTCCGTGGCTGTTTCAAGGTTATTCAAAGTCTCCTTTAAACCGCTTGTCGTTCATGATCGATGTCTGGAGTTTAAGTTTGTTCATCAGCTCTTCCTGTAACTCTTTTGCCGGATTTTCTCCGTGGAGTTTCAGCATGTAATTGAGGGCGATGACTTCCGCGATGACGGTAATATTTTTCCCTGGATAGATAGGAAGGGTGATGAACGGGATATCCACATCCAGGATGGTGTTTTTTTGTTCGTCCAGTCCAAAGCGTTCATACTGGACATCAGAATTCCATTCCACCAGTTCAATCTGGACCTCGAGGCGCTTTCGGGGGCGAACGGCACGGATTCCGAAGGCCTTCCGAACGTTGACAACTCCCAATCCTCTGATTTCCAAGGTGTTTTGCAGGATTTTTTCACCATATCCCATGAGGATGGTTTCACTGGTTTTTTCAATATTCACCACATCATCGGCAACCAGCCGGTGTCCCCGCTCAATCAAATCCAGAGCAATTTCGCTTTTCCCGATGCCACTCCGTCCCGTCAGTAAAACTCCTACGCCGTAAATATCCAGGAGTGTCCCGTGTACATTGATGCGCGGTGCAAATTCCTTGTAGAGGAAGGAGTTGATTTCTTTCAGGAAATCGGTGTTTTCCACTTTTGTCTGCAAGAGGGGGATTTTCATTTCCGTGGCAAGGTCCACGACAAGAGGGGGCAGTTCCAGGTCTTTCAGCAGAATAACCGCCGGGATCTCATAGGCAAACATCCGCTGAAAGATGGATTTCATGGCGGTAGCCGATATGGTGGATATGAATTTGACTTCCTTATTTGTGAGGATCTGCAGGGATTTTGGGGAAAAGAAATCCCAGTACCCCGCCAATTCAAGTCCGGGAATATTCACCTTTGAAGAACGGATGATATTCTTCCGTCCCACCCGGCCGTTCAGCTGAACAAAGCGGAGCTTTGCTCCGATTTCATTCAGCAACCGCTGTATTGTCAGTTCAAAAGACATACTTAAAATTTATCTTTATATTTTTTCAATTGCCTTACCATTTTTATCACGGCCTGGTCAATGGCTTTCGTGAGTTCACGGCTTTTTTTCTCGACCGTCAGTGTTTTACCGGGGACATTCACTATGAGTTCGGTTTTTACCTGACCGGCTTCTGCATCCTCGATGATCACGTGGATATCGATAATGCGTTCAAAAACTTTGGTCAGGCGGTTTAATTCATCCTGTACGTACTGTTTCATCTTGTCTGAAACATTGAGGTGTCTTGCCGTGATTTCAACTCTCATCGTGGCCTCCGTTCATATTATGGGGTTTATTTTGTCTGCCGGCCCGGGGATGTGCCTGTCGATAGACATCCTTAAGCCGCCCTGTATTCACATGGGTATAAATCTGGGTAGTGGACAGGCTTGAGTGTCCCAAAAGAGAACGGACCGCTTGCAGGTCCGCCCCGTTTTCCAGGAGGTGGGTGGCAAAGGAGTGGCGGAGTACATGCGGACTGTTTTTCCGGGCACCTTCAGAAAAAGCCCGGATGATTTTTTCGATACGGTATTGGACATCCCTCGGACTAATTCGTTTGTTTTGTTTAGAGATGAAAAGGGGGGAAGACGTTTCATAAGTTCCGAATTTCTCCCGCCTGAAAGCCAAATAGGCTTTAATGCTCTTCATGGTTTCCGAGCCAACCGGCAGAATCCGTTGCTTGTCCCCCTTGCCTACAACCGAAACAGTATTTCCGTGTGTATTCAAATCCATAATATTCAGTTGAACCAGTTCGTTCAGACGCATTCCCGTGCTGTAAATCAAATCCACCAGGGCTTTATCCCGGCTGTGTATGAATGTGTCTGCAGGAATTGAACGGAAGAGAGCCCTCATCTGTTCCTGTGAGATAAACACAGGCAATTTTGAAGGGAGTTTAGGGGAACGTATGGCATAGGTGGGATTTTTTTCGATCCATTCATTCCGCATGACATATTTAAAGAGGGATTTTAAAGCAGCCAGTTTCCGTGCGATGGTTTTAGCCGACTGTCCCTCTTCAGAAAGCTTGCCCAGAAAGTGTCGGATCGTGAGTTTGTCAATCCGTTGTATATCGGTTTCCGGCTCTCCGTAATAGTCCCGGCAATAATCTCTGAACTGGAGTAAATCCCTGCCATATGCTTTCAGGGTGTTGGCGGAATACCCCCGGATCTCGTGAAGATAGGAAAGAAAACGGTTCAGGCATATATCATAGCTTAACATAAGGTTTCACCGTCATAACCAAAAATCTGGAGAACGTCACACATATCCCGGGGCAGGGAAGACCTGACATGCAGCGGATTTCCGGTCCGGGGATGATCAAAAAACATTTCATAGCTGTGGAGTGCCTGTCTGTGAATGCAATCCAAAACCTGCACGGCTTTTTCCCGTTGACGGGGCTTCAGGCTTTTTAGTTTTTTAGTCCGCCCGCCGTAGGTGCTGTCCCCCAAAACCGGATGACCGCTGTAAGCCATGTGGACACGGATCTGATGAGTCCGGCCCGTAATAATCCGCAGGCGGACCAGGCTGAGGAAATCAAGATCAGCCAGGACCTCATAGCGGGTTTCGGCATGTTTCCCGTCAGGAACTACGGAAAATTTCTTCCGGTTGGATGGATCCCGTCCGATGGGGGCCAGAATTACACCGGAAGGGTGGGCGAATTGCCCCCAGACCAATGCCAAATAATATTTTTCTATCTTCCGGTATTCAAATTTCCTGGCCATTTCATTGTGTGCCACATCATTTTTTGCCGCGATGATGGTTCCGGATGTGTCTTTATCCAGCCGGTGGATGATGCCGGGTCGGTAATATCCGCCGACAGTGGAAAGCGTTGTGCAATAATGAGCCAGAGCGTTAACCAGTGTACCTGTCCGGTTTCCCGCCGCCGGGTGGACAACCATATCCGGGGGTTTGTTGATTACAATAAGATCGTCATCCTCATAGACAATCTGAAGGGGGATCATCTCCGGTTCAACTGTCAGAGGGCGACGTTGCGGTATGTTTATGGTCAGAATATCACCGGATGTGACTTTTAAGGATGCTTTATCAATTACCAGGCCGTTTCGGAGGATATGGCCGTTTTCGATGAGCATTTGAACCCGGGTCCGGGAAATACGGGGAATTGACTCGGCAATAAAACGGTCGAGACGCAGGGATTTTTGATGTGGAGAGACAATGATTTGATACGTCTGGGTATCCATTGTCTCTTCATAGAGTTCATCCGTCAGCATGTTTTGTCTGTCGATTCTGGAGAAAAGTCCCCAGAATAAAAAGCAGCACTCCAATGGTTATGGCGGAATCCGCAATATTATACACAGGCCAGTAATATCCGGAAATCCCCATTTGAATCATATCTGTCACGGTCCCCCGGAAAAGCCGGTCGTAGAAATTGCCCAGGGCACCACCGATGATCAGGCTAAAGGCAATATCGCTCAACAGACTATAGGTTTCACGCCGATATTGATAAAAAAGATAAAGGATAATCACAATAAAGCCAATGTAAGATATAATATGAATCCCGGGGAAGTGTATACCGAAAGCCACGCCGTGGTTTTCAACCCGGGTGATCATCAGATTATCTCCGATAAGGCGAATCGGATTCCGTACGGGTATTCTGAAATGGGCGCGGGTCAGAAATTTGGTCCACTGATCCAAAAGCATTACAAAGATAACGATTAAAGCAAACCGAACCCGGCGGGTAGAAAGTTTAAGTGTTTTGTTGGTCATATACCAATTTCCGGGTCAACCTATGCCGGCCCTGAGATTATTTAATTTTAGATTTACAGTTTACGCAATGACGGGTATGGGGGACTTCCTCAAGTCGCTCATTGGGTATCCGGTTACCACATTCCACACAAAAACCATATTCGGGATCATTATCCACCCGGTTGAGGGCATCATTCAGGTAATTCAAATATTTGAATTCACGGGTATAATGCATGAAGGCCTTTTCACGTTCCTGGGCATCGGTTCCCACATCTGCCATGTGATAGGCGTAATTGGAATCAATTTGTGCCGATCCGCCCGTTGGAGAGTTATCCATGAAAGCCTGGCGTTTTTCATCCAGTTGCTCCATGGTTTCTTCTCTTTTTTTCAGGATGACTTCTCTGAAATGTTGCCGTTCTTTGGCCGTGAGACCTTTATTCTTTTTGTCAGCCATTACCGGTTCCTTCTTTGCTTAATCGTTTGATCATCATGCTTATTTCCGCACCATCAAGTTTCAGTGCTTTTGTGGCCTCAGGATAATCTACGGTTTCTGACAATTCATCTGCAAGGGTTTCTGTCATAAGATAATCCCGATGCGCTTCAACGGCTCTTTTTACCATCTCAGGACCCTGAATTCCCAGATGAATCCGGTCGTTTACACGAAAATTGGCGTCTTTTCGAAGGGTCTGAATATGCCGGACCAGATCCCTGATGAGCCCCTCATCTTTCAATTCCGGTGTCAATTCTGTATTCAGGGCCAGAAAATACCCTTTATCTTCTACAGCCGCAAGATTTGGCTGTTCTTCCATGTTTACCAGGATTTCCGAAGGTTCCAGGGTATATCCCTCCACCCGGATGTTCTCGCCCCTGCGGACCTTTTCCGCCGTTTCATCGGCATTCAGTTCAGCCAAAGCCCTGGCGACGACGGGCATGTCTTTTCCCAGTTTCTGTCCCAGCAGTTTGTAGTTGGGCTTGATGACAAAGCGAATATAATCCTGGGGATTTTCAGTAAGGGTTACCTCCTTGATGTTCAGTTCTTCAAGAATCTGGTCTTTTAAGGCCAAAATATGTTCGCGTTCGCTTTTACGGGCCGGTTTGACGATGACATTGGACAGCGGTTGCCGTGTGCGGATATTGGCCTTGTTCCGGGCGGAACGACCCAGTTCCACAATCTTGATGATAGTGTCAATCCGTTCGGAAAGTGTTTCATCAATGCAGGATTCATCCGCTTCAGGAAAGGGATTCAGATGGATACTCTCCGGGGCGTTTTTATCCACGGAAAGGACCATGTTCTGATATATTTCTTCTGTCACGAAAGGTATAATGGGAGCCATTGTAAGAATGATGGTTTTCAATGCAGTGTAAAGGGTAAAATAAGCAGCCAGTTTGTCACTGTCGTTTTCACTTTTCCAAAAACGGCGGCGGCTTCGGCGAACATACCAGTTTGATAGGTTGTCCAGGAGAATTTCAAATTTCCGCATGAGTCGTTCAACATGATAGCTGTCGTAATCCTCACGAGCTTCTTTAACAAAGGTATGGACTTTAGACAGGGTCCAGCGGTCCAGTTCGGTCAAAGATTTCCGGTCCACTTCCCGGGTGACGGGATTGTATTCATCCAGATTTGCGTAGGTAATGTAAAACGAATACATATTCCAAAGTGTGAGGAGCTTTTTGCGGATTTCATCGGCCGGTCCATATCCGAAATTGAGGTTATTTTCCGGGTTGTGAGCCGTAAAAATCCAGCGCATCACATCCACACCCATTTTATCTGCTGCATCTTCAAACCAGATGGCATTGCCGGCGCTTTTGTGCATGTCGTTGCCGTGTTCATCCTTGACCAGGGCATGCCCCAGCAGGGTTTTAAAGGGTGCTTTCTTTTCCAGAACCGTGCTCATGGCCAGCAGGGAATAAAACCAGTTCCGGAACTGTCCCGGCAGGCTTTCAGTGACAAAATCTGCAGGGAACCACTGTTTCCAGTATTCTCTGTTTGAAAGATACCCCAGGGTGCTGTAGGGGACAATTCCGGCATCCAGCCAGGGATTCCCCACATCCGGGATCCGTCTGGACACACCTCCGCATTTGGAACAGGCAATTTCAACTTTATCTATATATGGTTTATGTGGACTGTGTCCTTCAAATTCCTCCCAGCCTTTCACTGCCCGTTCTTTGAGTTCTTCTTTTCCTCCGATTACTTCAAAATGGCCACAGGAATCACAAACCCAGATGGGCAGACTGAGTCCCCAGTACCGCTTTTTGGAGATCATCCAGTCATGCATGTTTTTGAGCCAGTCAAGTTCCCGTTCCCTGCCCCAGGCGGGAATCCATTGGATGTCATCCACGACGTCTGCAATTTCGTGGCGGAGATCATCCATGGAAATGAACCATTCATCCACCAGGCGGAAAACCAGTTCCGTCCCGTGTCGCCAGCAGGTGGGGTATCTGTGGGTAATTTGATCCCGTTTGTAGAGAATGCCTTTTTCTTTGAGTGATGAAAAAATATCAGGTGCAATGGACTGGACGTTTTTACCGGTGAGCCAGTCAAATCCTTCAAGATAATTTCCGAATTCATCGATAGGTGCAATGACGGCTATGTCATTTTCTTTGGACAGGGCAAAGTCCTCTTTACCACATCCGGGAGCAATGTGAACAATGCCTGTTCCGTCGGAATCACTGACTTCATCCCAGGCTATCACAAAATGACGGACACCCTTCTGGGCCGTGAGTTCATCAAAAGGTCCCTCATATTCCAGTCCCAGCAAATCTGTACCTCTCAGTGTTTCCAGAAGAGTATAATCTCCCTTGAGAATTTCCGTGAGGTTCTGTGCCAGGTAATAAATTTCATGGCCCTGTTTTACTTTGACGTAATCCAGATCGGGGTGGACCGCCGCTGCTGTATTGGCGGCGAGTGTCCAGGGTGTGGTGGTCCAGACCAGCAGGAATTCGTTTTCTTTTTCTTTCAACCGGAATTTGGCATATATCGTTGGATGGGTCAGCTCCTTGTATCCCTCTGTGGCAATTTCATGCTCACTCATGGCCGATCCGCACTTGGGACACCAGGGCATCACATCGTATCCTTTGTAAATCATTCCCCGGTCGTAGCACTTTTTCAAAAAATGCCAGATGGTATAATTGTTTTCGTCGGACATGGTGTAATAAGAATTGTCCCAGTCCATCCAGTACCCCAGCCGGATAGATTGCTGCGTTTGAATTTTAGAGTATTTGTTTACTCTGTCTTTGCAGGCCTTGATAAATTTTTCAATGCCGTATGCTTCAATATCCGTCTTGGATTTGAAACCCAGCTCTTTTTCAACTTCCACTTCGACCCAGAGTCCCTGACAGTCAAAACCATTCTGATAACGGAGCTCTTCCCCCAGCATGGAATGGTAGCGATTAAAGACATCCTTCAGGGTTCTTCCCCACGCATGATGGACTCCCATAGGGTTGTTGGCTGTAATCGGTCCGTCCAGAAAGGACCATTTTTTATGTCCTTTGTTTTGTTCACGCAGTGTATTGAAAATGCCTTTTTCTTCCCAGAATTTCAGCTTCTCGTGTTCCAACTGAATGAAGTCAACTTTGCTTGATACCGGTTTGTACATGAATTTCTCCCGATTGATAGCACTATTTCAGATCATCTCTGCTATGATTTTTCCCATCCCCTTTTCACGGGCTTTTGAAATCCGGCCTGATGTTCGTCCCGGAGTCATTGCAGATAACTTTAAATTTATTTCCATCCGGGGGGAATGTCAATGACAAGAGACGGACTGCACTTAAAATGATTGGGCCTGCCGTAAGAATCAATCTATCAAAAAATATTTTATTATTTGACTATTAAAAGAGAAAAATTTACTTTCCCAGTTAAAAGAAACTATACATACTCATGACCAATCGCATAAACAGTGCAAACATAGAAAGGAGTTCGTAATGAAACGAATGTTAACTGTTCTGGTACTATTGCTTATGGTATCAGCCCTTTGGGCAGAATCGGCTCAAACCGTGGCATATATGGAATATGATCCCACGGACAGCACGGTTGCCTGGTACGGCACCAGCGGAAGCCGGGGTGTAACCGGAGGTTACGACCTGGATAATGACGGAAAAATGGAAGTCTATGCCGTTCACTATGGCAATGGCGGCGGAGTTGTGGGACTGGAATATACCGGTGAAGGTGCCATGGAAGTGATTTGGTACTCCGATACCACGTCCACGACCTATTCGACCGGAACCCGTATGGTCCAGGTTGCCGATTTGGATAATGATGGCCTGGGTGAAGTGATCTTTTTCCGCGGCCGTTATACCGATGATATGAACGGTGGCCTGTATATTTATGAAGCCGACGGGACGGATAACGGCTTTAAAGATCCGGTCCACTATACCCTGAACGCTCTGGGACAGATCTTTAATTTCAACGGTGTGGGAGCCATGGGAGCTACCCGTGTGGAATATTTCCTGGTGGATGATATTGACGGGGACGATACTGAAGAATTGTTGGTTCCCTTCAATGGTCCCAGCATGGTTTTTGATTATGGTGATACCACGGAAACGGATACAGTTGCTTATGAACACTCCGGAGATTTCTTTGCCATTATGTCTGCAACCGGGGATCTCCAGGGAGGTTTTGGTACGTTGGTAAGCGAATATGTCATTTCTGCCCGTGATATTGATATGGGAACGGTGGGTCCCGATCATCCGATGTTCGGACGCGACAATCGTCTCGGTGGCGGTTCCCCCAATACGCTCACCGTCTGCGACCTGGATGGCGACGGCAATAAAGAAATGTTCTGCCACGTCTGGAATTATTTCAACAACTTCGTCGTGGAAGCCACCGGCCCCGACAGCTACACGATCGGTGATACGACCAATGTGATGGCTACTTATCCCGATGACCACGTATGTCTGATGCATCCCGATGCAGCAGATCTGAATGGCGACGGAAAAGAAGAAGTGTATCTTTCCAATTACTACAGCGGACAGCTCTGGAAAGTTGAAGATCTGGATGGTGAAGCCACGACCTTAACCATGGATGAATTTACCCTTCTGAATGATACAACAGCCGGTGCCGATCCGGTCAATGCCATCTTTGGTGTTACAGCTGCTGATGCCAACGGTGACGGCACAAAAGAGATCTATGTGGGATCTTCTTACAACACGGGCGACCTGATCCGCTGGGATGGTTCTGAATTTACCGTTTTCAAAACGGATACCATCGATGCCAGCTTCCCGGAAATGTTCATATCTAAAATGTGGCCGGCAGATATAGATAATGACGGAAAAGAAGAGCTGATTACAGCCCTTCAGGGTGTGCCGGATTCTATCGTGATTGAAACCGAAACGGATACGACAACGATTGCCAATCCTCACTACTGGATTATCCGGGTCGTGAAAATTGGTGATGTGGTTTCCGTGAAAGATCTTCCGGTCATCACTCCAAACGATTATAAACTGGCGGCAGCCTATCCCAATCCTTTCAATCCCACAACGATGATTGAATTTACTCTCCCCGTAAACAAAGAGATTTCTCTGATTGTTTACAACGAGTTGGGACAGGAAGTGACCCGCCTGATTGACGGAAAAACCTATCAGAAAGGAAGTTATTCCGTTACCTGGGATGGTACCAATGCCCTGGGTAAAGAAGTTTCCAGTGGCGTTTATTTCTATTCTTTGAAGTATGGAAATTTCACCAAGACCCGCAAAGTCACATATCTTAAATAATCGTAACTGAACATGGGCGACCGTATGGGAGCATTTCCGGTGCGGTCGCCTGTTTATATTTGATAATAGGGAAAGCTATGTTAGCTGAATGGAAAAGGCGGATTAGTACATTCTGCGTATTACTCTTTTATATAACCGGATTGCTGCAGGGCGCCACAGGCGGAAAAATTGCCGGCCGTGTGACCCACAGCGGAAGTGGTGAACCCCTCATGGGTGTCAATATTATGGTTGTCAATGAATCCCTGGGGGCTGCATCGGATGATGAGGGCTATTACACGATATTAAATGTTCCTCCGGGGACCTATGAAATTATGGCTACATCCATTGGGTATAAAACCGTAAGGATTCAAAATATTCAGGTCAATTCAGACATGACCCGGACGTTGGACATCCGGCTCGAACCGACGGTTCTTCAGGGTGAAGAGGTCATCGTGATTGCCAAACAGCCCCTGGTTCGCTCAGACCTGACATCTTCAAAATCCACTGTGACAGAGGAAGATCTTGAAGTGATGCCGGTTGAAAGCTCTTCAGCCATACTCTCTACACAGGCCGGGGTAACACAAGGTTCGGATGGTGCCCTTCATATTCGGGGTGGTCGCTCCTCGGAAGTGGTTTATATGATCGACGGCATTCCAGTCAATGCGAATCTCGGAAAGTCTATTTCCACGAACATTATTTCGGAGCTGACTCTGATTTCAGGAACTTTCAATGCAGAATACGGTAAGGCCATGAGTGGTATTGTTAATATTACTACAAAAGACGCCAGCCGGGCTTTATCCGGAAATGTGAAATTGCAGGCCGGAGATATGTTTTCCCAAAATACACATATCTTTACCGATGTGGACGAATATGACCCCACCACATTTTTACGGACCGATTTTGATGTGAGCGGCCCCATTCCTTTCCTGAGCAACAGTGGTTTCTTTATTACAGGAACGATAAAGAATTCTAAAGGGTGGCTGTATGGCGTGCGGGAACACAATACCTACGACAGCTATTCCCTCGTGGGAGATCAGTGGGATATTATGATGACAGGTGATTCACAGCGTGTGGCACTGAATGATAATTTTTCTGTGAACACCATGATGAAATTGTTTATCACTCCCACGGAAAACACAAAACTGATGTACCAGGTAGCGGCAGAGAAAAGTGACTGGCAGAATTATGATCATGCCTGGAAATACAATCCAAATGGCCGTTACCGGCATGAAAATCAATATGTTTTTCATGCCCTTCATTTTACACATACGTTGTCCAATAGAACCTACTATACCCTGAAATTCAGTCATTCCGATAAACATGCTGAAGATTATGTCCATAAGCTGGATATTCCCTTTGTATGGGATGAAGATATCAATGGAAACGGTAAAATTGATGAACTGGGTCGTAAGAGCGACGGTTCTCCTTTCACGGAAGATTTAAACGGCGACGGTCAATTGACGGTTGTCTCTGTGGATTGGGATTTTATAAAAGAACACGGAAGTTTTATTCCAAATCCTGTATGGTATACAATTGGCGACTCCATTGGTGTTCCCCATTATGTGGTCAACACCCAACGGAGCGATGTACCCTCATATCATTTTATTTACGGTGGTCAAAACACGGGTTATTATCTGAGTGATGAGTTAACATCCACCATTAAATTTGACCTGACCAGCCAGGTCACCCGGAATCACCTGGTCCGGACCGGTGCGGAAGCCAATTTTCATACTTATCACCGGAACAATATGGCCATAGAAATGAGCAGCCGGACGCTCTGGGAGCCCTATATTCCTGATGTCAGTTCATCGGCTCATGACGATTACACACGCCATCCCTTTGATTTTAGTGCCTATATTCAGGATAAAATTGAGTTGCAGGACTTTATCATGAATATTGGATTACGTTATGACTATTTTGATGCCAAAGATTATACCTTTTCCGATGCCACCCATCCGGCCCAATCCGATACTGTCAAAGCTTCTCCCAAATCACAGTTCAGTCCCAGGCTTGGACTCAGTTTTCCCATCACGGATCAGGGATTCATCCACTTTTCGTATGGCCATTTTTTCCAGATGCCTTCTTTTTATTACCTTTATCGGAATCCGGATCTTAAACGGACATCCGGGGTAACCCAGTTTGGAAACCCGGATCTGAGTGCACAGAAGACCGTCATGTATGAACTGGGCTTCCAGCAACAGCTTTCCATGACGACAGCCATTGATGTGACCCTTTTTTACAGGGATATTATCAACTGGCTTTCTTCAGAATATAATTTTATCGACAATACATTCCGGTATACAAAGTATGTTACCGAGGATTACGGAAATGTCCGCGGGATTACTTTTTCATTTACCCAACGAAGCGGACACGCCCTGACACTGAATCTGGATTATACCTATCAGCTGGCGGAGGGAAATTCTTCATCACCGGATGCGGCCTATTACGATAATCTGCAGATACCGCCCATTGAATCCGAAAAGTATGTGGTGCCTCTGGCCTGGGATGTCCGCCATTCAGTGAATGCAAATATTACGATTCGTCCAGTACAAAATGCCGGAATATCTTTCCTGAATCGGTTTTCAACCGGCAAACCTTATACACCGGCGGTTCAGGGACAGCGGAATGCCGAGGAGAACTCGGACAACAAACCTTTCCACCTGACAACGGACATGCAGGCGTATTATGATTTTTATGTGATGAAAAGCCGTTTCCGATTGTCAGTAAAGATTTACAATCTTTTTGACCGTCTGAATGAAAATTACGTGCATGATGACACAGGCCGGGCGGGATATTCCCTGATTCCCACCTATGCCGGTCATGCGGTGCAGGAACATGAAGATCATCCGGCGGTTCATCCTCTGGAGGAATATATTACACCGCCTACATATTATTCAAATCCAAGACAAATTTTGTTAAGTCTGAGCTGGCAGTATAAAGGAAACTAATCCATGAAACAATTGATGACGCGCATATTCATATTTATTCTGTTCACGGCGGTCACGATTTTTGCGGCGAATCCCTTCCAGGAAGGATCCCCGAAAACGTGGCCCCAATCCCGGGTTGACAGGTTTTATGATGCTTTAAAAAAACAGGGTGCGGTAATGGATCGGCCGACCCCCCGGTCTGCCGTTTTATCGGGGAATCAGATTCGGACACTGGTTTTTGATTTTGGTTCCATCGGAGCGCCGGGACGGGAGCCTTCCCTGGAATGGCCTGTTTACTCCTATCATGGCTACGGCTATGAATTCGGCCCGCTAGTCGGGGTGGAAGTCCCGGTGGATACCAATGGCTATTTTTTGCCGTATATCGATGATGGCAACGGGAATTATGTCATAGACGAGACCAATCCCCTGTACGACACAACTTATTACATTATCAATGACGGGTTGCTGGATGGGGGGGCACCCGGGGCAGCGGAAGAGTTGTCTCCGGACAATGAACCCTGGGGTTGGCAGCCTCTGGATAATTATGCCAATCCGGCATCGGAAAGTATTCCCCTCTCACACAAACCGGAAACCTGGCCTTCCCTGTGGAATAACCAGTGGCCGGGGACGTATAAAGCCAACGCAGCCACCGCCGATCAGGCCATGTATTATCTGATGGATGACCGGTATAACCTGGAGTTCCCCTTTAAACCATTTCCCGATAATCACAGTATCGGAGGTATGGGCCTGGAAGTGGAAGTCCGGGCTTATCAGTGGTCCAACCCCGTTGCGAACGATGCGATTTTCTTCGTGTATGAAATCACAAATAAAAGTCCCAATGACTATGAAAAGGTCGTCTTCGGGATGTTCGGTGATCCCCACATCGGTGGAAGCAATGATTTCTCCGATGATATGGCCTATTTTGATACGGATTTAAATATGATTTACGGATATGACGGGGATGAAAAAGGTGAATGGGGCGGCAAAACCGGATGGCTTGGATATACGTTTCTTGAGTCTCCCGGCAATCCCTATGACGGTATCGATAATGACGGGGATGGGCTGGTTGATGAATCCATGTTCAATGGTATTGATGATGACGGAGACTGGGATCCTGATGTCCACGATGTTGGAATTGACGGGATTGGCCCTGATGATCCAAATTATCCGGGACCCGACAGAGGTGAGGGAGATGGTGTTCCCACAGCAGGGGACCCTTACAACCCGATTTATCCCGGTGAACCGAATTTTGACGGGACGGATCTGGATGAAGCGGACCAGATAGGATTGACCAGCTTCAATGCCTACCAATATGGAGCCGATATGATTCGGAACGATGCCGGTATTTGGCGCCGTATGCGTCCCTATACCCTGGTGGGTGTGGATAATGCTTTTACGGATATCCAGCAAAGAACGGATAATATTTTTCTCTACGGGTCAGGTTATTTTCCTCTGAAATCCGGAGACACACAGCGCTTTTCAATTGCCCTGATTCTGGGTGAAAATGAATATGATCTCTTCCAGACGGCAAAGGTTGTTCAAAGAATTTATGACAGTGGCTACCAGTTTGCCAAGGCCCCGGAAAAACCCAATGTGAGCATTGTACCCGGGGACGGGAAGGTGACTCTCTACTGGGATGACCTGGCAGAAAAATCCTGGGATCCGGTTTACGGATTCGATTTCCAGGGTTATGCCGTTTACCGGAGTACCGACCCCGGTTTTAATGAGGTCCACACTATTACGGACAATAACGGGATTGCAACTTTATGGGAACCCATAGCCCGCTTTGATCTGAAGGATGGAATTCATGGAGAGTCCCATGTGGGAATAAACGGTATCCACTATAACCTGGGCACGGACACAGGGCTCCGTCACCAATTTGTGGATACGACTGTAACCAATGGTGTTACTTATTATTATGCAGTGTGTTCGTATGATATCGGGGATACAACAGGGACGATTGACATTCCGCCCAGTGAGTGCACAAAAATCATCGATAAGGATCCTTATACCGGATTGATCACCTTCGATGTCAATACCGGTTCTGCCACACCCTCGGCGTCTTCCCCGGGTATTGTGGAACCCGGCCTCACGGAAGAGGGCATGACTCATGTCGGTCCCGGAACCGGTGATATTGAGATTGAAATTCTCCATCCGGAACAGGTTCGGGATCAAATCACCTACCGGATTACATTTGGTGCGCCCACAAACAATGTGCAGGATACGGTCATGTTTGTTACAGAAATGACACCTATTACCGAAACCATCACCATTGAAGACAGTGTCTATTATCAGTTGAACCGGTCCCAGATTGGCGATGTGACCATCAAGGTAAATGGAATTCCCATTCCTAAAAATAAATATCACATTAACCGGGCTTTAGGCCGTGTTTACAATATGGCTCCTGAATACTGGAATCAGGCGCTGGATGTCACCTATTACCATCAGCCCGTTTTTGAAAACAGGTATTTCAACCGGGAAGATGCTGTGACTGTATTCGACGGGATGCGCATATTCACCCAGGATGAGGCTGTGGTCCTAAAGAAGGAAGAAACCGGTTGGCTGACGGGAAAGACCAACTATCTGCATAAGGTGCAAATCTGGGATTTGGGGCAATCCACCCAGGGATTTGCCCATCCGCGGATCTATGAACTCCACTGGGATGAAAAATACCTGGATACGCCGACCCGGTTCAACCAGAAAGCTCCGTTTATCATTCAGGATGTGACTTATGCGTATAAGGATAGCATTACCAATGCACCTTTTTATATTGTGGGTGGACAGACCTTCAATATTGATCAGCATAAAATCGGAATTCTGAGTGAACCGGAGCTGAAAATTGAGAATAAAACCTGGGAGATCAAGTTCACACCGCCGGCCGGACAGGATAAAATTCCGCCTGCAAACGGTGATGTGTTTCGTGTAAGTGTCAGTCAGCCCTTTTCAAACATGGACACCCTGTGGTTTACCACGAAAGCGGCAGAATATGCTCCGGAGACAGTTGAAGATCCGCTGGATAAAATCGCGGTTGTTCCCAATCCATACCGCGCCCAGGCCGTTTGGGAACCGAAAAGTGCCTTTGCCAGCGGGCGAGGAGACCGGATTATCAAATTTATCAATCTGCCGCCTGTATGTACGATCCGCATCTATACCATTACCGGTGAACTGGTAAACACATTGTATCATAACAGCTCCATGTGGGATGGCAGTGAAAATTTTAATCTGCTGAATAAAGATAATATGGAACTCGCTTATGGTATGTATCTGTGGCATGTGGATGCATCTGCATCGGGACTTGGAACCAAAATCGGAAAATTTGCGGTGATCAAATGAAAAGTAAAATTATTAGCATATTTCTCATCTTGTTGTTCATGGTGAATCCTGGTTTTGCTGTCAATAAAGTGGGAACATCCGTGGCGCAATTTCTGAAAATCGGAACATCGGCCCGGGCGCTCAGTATGGGTGAAGCGGCTGTTGCCGATGTCCGCGGACTGGAAGCCCTACATTACAATGCGGCCGGACTGGCACATAATCAAATTCAGGAGGCCATGTTTACCCAGAGCGACTGGCTGGCATCCACCCGTTACCTTTATACTGCCGGTTCCATGAATTTGGGGCGTTATGGTGCCGTAGGTGTGAATGTTGCCCATCTGGATTACGGAGAGATGAGTGTTCGGACCGAGACCATGCAGGATGGAACGGGAGAATATTTTTCCGCCCAGGACCTGACCATCGGTCTGACCTATGCCAACCGACTGACAGACCGGTTCAGCATGGGCGGTCAGGTTAAATTTATTCGCCAGGAAATCTGGCATATGAGTGCCAGCACTATGGCACTGGATATGGGAGCACTTTTCATTCTTCCGTTTAAAAATATCCGCCTGGGTATGAGTATTACCAATTTCGGCGGGAAACTCCTCCTGGACGGCAGGGATATCCGCTTTTATTCTGATCCCGATGAGAAGATGTACGGGAATAATGATCAGATTCCTGCCATCTATGAACTGGATCGCTGGCCCCTGCCCATCATTTTCCGGATTGGTTTGTCGGGTGACGTGTTTACCACAGATAAACTGGTTCTCTGCATGAATGTGGATGCCTTGCACCCCAGTGATAATCTGGAGTATATCAATGTCGGGACAGAGCTGGCCATGTTTGGAACCGTCTTTCTGAGGGCCGGTTACCGTCAGCTTTTTCTTGAGGATGCTGAAGGCGGATTATCTTTTGGTGGCGGCCTATATTATCCCGTAACACCGGCACTGAAAATCAAAGCAGATTATGCCTGGTGTGACTATGGCCGGCTTCATCAGGCGAAAATGTTGACACTCTCGTTAGTTTACTGATTCGGAAAAATCAAATAGCAAAAAAAAGAGACGTTAAAAAGCGTCTCTTTTTTTATGTGTTATGTTTTTAGTCAGGTATTATTCAGCAATTTGCTCAAAGCCCCGTGCTTTAAGATCTGCATAGATTATAGCGACCATGACGGCGACGATGACAAAATAAATAAGAGCCATCAGCCATTCACCAAAAATAAGTTTTCCCAGTCCGAACAGGGCGGAGTACACCATGATTACCCCGCATATCCAGTCCAGAAACATTCTTCCGAAGCCTTTATCACCCTGTACATCGGGGAGTTTTTCCGCAATGGCTTTCCATCCGATTCCGCCGGGATGGACTTTCCGGTAAAAATCCAGAAGCTTTTCCTCTTTTACGGGACGGGTCAGCCAGGTTACGATGAGCCAGATGAGAGTTGTCCCGAAGACGGTAGGATAGAGTGTAATGGGGGATTGCATGCCGAAACCGTAGCGGGCAATGGGATAAATAATCAAAGGTGCGATGAGTGCGGAAATCTCACTCCAGGCATTGATACGCCACCAGAACCACCGGAGCAATAATACCAGTCCGATACCGGCCGATGCATTGATGATAAACTCCCAGGCACCGGATATGGTCGTTAAAAAATATTTTGTGATAATCAGGGACAGGACCGTCATGAGAATCAGCCCGATCCGGGAGATCAGAACGTAGTGCTTTTCTCCGGCGTCGGGCTTGATAAAACGGCGGTAAAAGTCATTGATCAGGTAAGAGGTTCCCCAGTTGAGCTGGGAGGCGATTGTGGACATATAGGCTGCCAGGAAAACAGCAATGAGAAGTCCCAAAAGACCGCTGGGCAGATATCTCATCATTAGTTTGGGATACATGCGTCCCGGATCCACCGTGTTTTCATATTTTTCGTAGTAAGTAAGAAATTCGGCATCATCTGCCAGGTTTTTATCCGGAATCTGTCCATTATTTTTGAAGGTTTCCTGAGCCACCGTATAGTAGGCCGGATTTTCCTTCATCAGTATTTCGGGACTCTCGGCCCGGGGAAGAATCACAAGGGCACTGAGGGCGACAATAATCCAGGGCCAGGGACGGATGGTATAGTGGGCGATGGTAAACCAGAGAGTGGCAAAGAGGCTGTGTTTTTCGTCCTTGGCACTCATCATCCGCTGTGCCACATATCCACCCCCGCCGGGATCTGCCCCCGGATACCAGCTGGACCACCATTGGAGACCAATGTGAGCGATAAAAGCCCCTACACTCAAAGCCAGCACGCCACCCGTAACCCCTTCAAGTACAGTGGATGTTCCAATTATTGGTACAAAGCTCATAACCTGTGGAGCCAGTTTCTCTTTCAGTCCTGCAACACCGCCTACAAGTGGCAGGCGTACAACAAGCACCGCCAGAACAATACACCCTACCATGGCAAACACGAACTGAAAACTGTCAGTCCGGGCAGTTCCTAAAAGACCGGAGGCCGATGCATATACGGCAATGATCATGGCTGCAATAGTGACCAGTAAAAAGGCATTCACACCGGGCAGAGTTACCAGGAAGATTTTTTCCATAGCCAGGTGCACCCATCCCAGGACAATGATATTCATGAAGAGTCCCAGGTACAGTGCTCTGAATCCCCGGAGAAAAGCCGCTGCTTTTCCGCTGTAGCGCATTTCTACAAATTCCACATCCGTCATAATGCCGGCCCGGCGCCAGAGACGGGCATAGAAAAAAACTGTCAGCATCCCGCCGATTGCCATATTCCACCAAAGCCAGTTTCCGGCGATGCCGTTCCGGGCCACCAGCTCTGTCACGGCCAGAGGTGTATCTGCTGCAAAGGTCGTGGCCACCATGGCTGTCCCTGCTAAATACCAGGGCAAATTCCGGCCGGATAGAAAAAATTCTCCTGTATTTTCTCCTGCTTTACGGGAATAATAAATTGCAATGCCGAAAATCACGGCAAAAAAAGCAACGATTACCGCAATATCCAAACCATTCAGATTCATGTCAACCTCTCCTATGATAGATTGCTTACAAATTTCCTGCAGAATTTAACGGTGAATGACTATGCAAAGCAAAGGTTAGTCAAAACTTACAAAGTCCGGCTCATCTCATCCACAATCTCGCCAAATTTTTGAAGCGTATAATTCACTGCGTCCGGTTTGGACATATCAACACCGGCATTTTTCAGCAGATTTATGGGATAGTCTGAGCCTCCTGCTTTAAGCATATTCAGGTAATCGGAAACCGCTTCCGGGTTGCCATCGAGAATTTTACCACTGAGATAGGTGGAGGCACTGATGCTGGTTGCATAGACATAGACGTAAAAACTCCGGTAAAAATGGCCGATGCGGCCCCAGGTCAGCTTATACAGGTCATCCAGAACCAGGGTATCTCCATAATAGGATTTCAGGATTGTCATGTATGTCTCATTGAGGGTTTCAGCTGTGATGGGAATTCCGGCTTCTGCTTTTTCATGAATGGTTTTTTCAAATTCAGCAAAAAGGACCTGGGTATAGAGAGTCCCAACAATATTATCCGCCCATTGGTCCATGAGAGCAAGGCGGATATTGGGATCTTCCGTGGTTTTTAACAAATGGTTCATAAGCAGGGTTTCGTTCATGGTTGAAGCCACTTCCGCTACAAACAGGCTGTAATCTGAATAGATATAAGGTTGGTTTTTATTTGTCAACATGCTGTGTATGGTATGTCCCAGTTCATGAGCCAGAGTGAACATATTATCGCGGGTGTCATTGTAATTCATCAGAATATAAGGATGGGGTGCGTCGTATGTTCCCCAGGAGTAGGCCCCATTGGTTTTTCCCCGGGTTTCACAGACATCAATCCACCGGCCGTAGAGTCCTTCTTTGGCCAGTTTCAGATAATCTTCTCCAAGAGGATGAAGGGCTTCCAGGACCTTTTTGCGGGCTTCATCATAGGGGACTTTCTCTCCGGCTTCGGGTACAATGGGAACGCTTGTGTCATAAAGATGCAGATCATCCACACCTAAAATCCTCTTCCGGAGTTCCATATATTTCCGAAGGGGCTCCAGGTTGTTGTGGACACTTTGAATCAGATTGTCATAGACATCAGTTGGAATATTATCGCTGAAAAGGGAAGCATGGAGCGTGCTCTCAAAATTCCGGGCCCGGGCATAAAAGATATTCGCCTTGAGCATACCGTCGAATGCAGCGGCGTTGACATTCTGAAATTTTTCATACGTCCCGTACATTCCTTCGAAAGCTCCTCTTCGCACATCCGGATCTTTTGAGTACAACAATTGATAGTAACGGCCCGGGGAAAGCTCAACCCATTTACCATCTTCATTTTTAACTTTTGGGAAACGGATATCCGTCACTGTCAGCATCTCGTGGATCCGTCCCGGAGTACGGGCCATATTGCCGGTCATGGCTAGAAGCCGTTCCTGGTCGGGGCTCAGCACATGGGGACGGCTTCGGTTCAGGTCATCGAAATAGTGGGCGTACATATCAAGTCCGGGCGTATTTTCTATGAAACGGTCCAGCGTTTCTCCGGGAATTGTCTGGAGTTCGGGGACAATGTATGAAACAACCTCGTGAAAACGGACTTCGAGAGAGGCTATCCGGTTTACACGGCTTTGAAATTCAGGGTTCCGTGTGTCCGAATCCATGGAAAGGTTGGCATAGACATAGAGTTTGTCAATACGGCTTGCCAGTTTATCCCGTTTTTTCAGACATTCCAGGACGGTACGACCGGAATTGCCCAGCTTACCCTGATAGACTTTTAATTCGGGGATGGATTTTTCCACGGACTGAAATTCGGCTTCCCAGGCTTCCAGCCCGGGGTACAAATCTTCCAGGTTCCATGTGTATTCTTCAGCAATATCACTCCGCTCCGGAACAGCACCCGAAGACTCTTCGCCTTTTTGTCCGCAAGAGAATATCAGCAAAACAGCAATGAGCAAGAGCATTAAAATTTCATATTTTCTTTTCATGATGATCCTTTCATTTTCTTATTCCAAGAGGGAGATAATTTGCTGATTTTTTTTTATTTAAGAAAGGAGTAGTTGTAATAAATCAATAAAAATTCAACGGCTTAGTACCGGGTGGACTATATAAACATATCGTCTGATGAGAAAACCGGATCTGTTTAAGTTTATTTTAAGGTTAAAAACAGATAAATAATAAAAACCATTCCCACAGAAAAAAGCAAAGCCCTGACCAGAGATTTGATTAATGGGCGGAAACTGTTGTACTCATTTTCTTGTATGTCGTGTGTTTCATCAGGCATAGAAATCTCCCAACTAAATAAAACAGATGTATTTTTTACTTTTATAAGGCATCTATAATCACAGCTTTATTTAAACAATAAAATAATTTGATAATTTAAAATTATCAAGGATAAAATGTTGTTGATGTGGATATTTTTTATCCCACACTATTTCTTTGGCAGATTCCTCAGTTTCGGAATAAGAAATCGGGTGGGTGAAATTCTTCATTTTTTATCTTGTTTAAAACAGTCAATATATAGTATGTTAAAAAACAAAGACTACATGATGCTGTATAAAGTGATACGACGCACAGAGAAAGTTGTGAGTTCTTCATACATTAAAACAGGCAGGGAGGTAAGTATGAAAACATTCATAAACAAAGTCACTCTTGCACAGAGCCTGATTCGTTTTCTGCTCTTGGTTAGCCTGATAACTTTATTTGTTTTTCTCTATTCCAGCCTTTACCCCGGCCACTGATACAGTTACTGCAAATATATCATTTTATGAACTGAACAATGGCCTTTGGTTTTAATACGTAAAAAGTAGATGCCTGAATGAAAGGTTTCCATATTGATGGTAATATCATGATTCCCGGCATTCAGCAGTTGTTTTTTTTCAAGGATTGTTTGGCCTGTGAGTGCGTAAACGGTCAGGGATACGGATTGGCGGTTCGGCAGGTAAAGCGGGACATGAAAAACAGTATTAAAAGGGTTGGGATAAGGCTGTGGTGTGAGTCCGTAAGGAATGCGGATCCGTTTATGCAAGTAGGTTGTTTCTTCACCAGAGTAACTGTGATCCGTAAGCCAATAGGTATAGATGCCGGCACGCACGGGATAATCAGTAAAATGATAAACATGTCGTTCTGTTGTTGATCCGTGTCCTTTCAGTTCAGGATTACTGGTGAAATTTGCCAAAATTACAGGTTCTTCCTCTTCATACCGACGGGTCACCGAAAAACCTGCGTTTTCTGTCTCCGATTCGGTGGTCCAGGTGAGATGGACGGTATAACCTGTTGCGGTTCCTGAAAAAGTACTCAAAGAAACCGGAAGCGAGTTTTCATAGTTAGTGATGATGCCGGGTGAATACGCTTCGGTGCCGGAGAGAGATGTGTGCAGGATAAAGGGGCCGGTGAGTGCCGGATTCCGCACCAGCGATTGGTCCTGGTTGCCTTCAGAACCCCAGCTATGATGATCGATTAAGGTAGAATCATGCGTTCTCAAGAAGACCGATTCGCCAGTATTGTTAAGGGAAAGTCCTCCGGATGTGGCCAGATAAATTTGTATCTCTGAATCGGGAATATCCGGAGATCCTCCGCCGAAGACAACGAAAACACCTCCGGACGGTATGATAGTTCCATGAGGGAATATATGCCTTACATCATCCCCGTCACACAGCATCCAGCTGCTCAGGTCCGCATCTGATGCCGAGGTGTTAACCAGTTCAATAAATTCATCCTCCGAAGCACTGCGTATTCCATCCCCATTGGCATCCCCGCTGATGTCCGTTGCCGGATCGGCGAAGATTTCATTGATCACAATAGCGTAATAACGGAGAGATCGTTCCGGTGCCTGTACGGACCATGATGTGTCGGAGTCTTCCAAAAGGTATGCATAAGACGTTACATAATAGAAACGGTCCTCAGTAATGCCTGAAAGAATGAGGGAACGGGTCGTGGTATCCTGGATGTGGCCTGCACAGTAACTGCCCTCATGAACACTGGCGAGAGAAAGGACAGGATTCGGAAGGATGGATTGCCTTTCCAGTTGCATTGGATTCAGTGTATTAGAACTGTCCGGCCGGACAAAGAGGTAAAAGCCACTCCAGTCCGTTCCCAACTCGCCTGCCGGAGGATTCCAGCTTATGGTCATGGTTGAATCCGTGGCTGAAGGAATGGATAAATGTTCCGGAAGGGGGACTTTGCTGCTCAGCAATCCTTCCACAATCACATCTTTTCCCGGTCCTTCAAATCCGGCGGAACCGGCAGTATAGGAGTTCCCGTATCCGTACAGTCGAAAAACAAGCCGGGAGTCCGTTTCCGGCATAGAGCTTAGGTCCACCGTGATATTTTGGGAAGATGTTGTGATTTCCCAGTTTCCGAGATCCTCTGTGAATCCGTCCAGACTACTGCGCAGCGTAAAACAGGAGGGACCGGTGGAGGACCGCTCAATCTGCAGAGTGAGTGACGTGAGTTGCAGGACACTTCCCGGGATTGGAAAAATCTCCCATTCAAAAAAATCCCCCTGATCCATCGCTGATGTCAGATTCGGTTCAGTCCAGTTGTTGGCATTAAACCGGTCATTGTTTGGTGCATGCTGAATACCGGTTCCCCGGCGGATAAGATAGGATGAATCGGTCTTTGCCAAAAAGGGATGGGTTACTATCGCTTCTCCTGTTGCTTCTTCACCTGTATACCCGGCAAAGTCCCAGGCGATGACTATTTCACCCCAAAGGCCTTTCACAACTGCCAGTGCCTGAAGGGTGACAATAAGAAAAACTGAAAATAAGCGACCATTAACATGTCTCATGATTAACTCCTCTTCTGCTTTCCGGGGGCAAGTCTAATATGAGGAATTATAAAACATAAATCAAGATAATATTAAAATTATAATATTCAAGAGTTCTAATAATGTTTGCAGATTCCCCTGCGGATTGATAGATTCTTCTGTTAACCATAAGTCACGAGAGAGCAGCATGGAGTGCAGGCAGGAGAATAATCTAAGGCAGAGCAATTGCATCTATTCACCGTATCCTCACAAGGGAATGAGCTGTGAATGCATAGCCTGTTATTTAAAAATGCGTGAGTTACCCGGGTGTTGTTTCCAGGATGATGCCGGGAAAACCGGGAGCGGAGTTTTGAACATTTTTCCCGTCTGGTGCAGGCGGGGCGGATTTAACTGAAAGTGCGGAGAGAAAAGATGAAAGAGATTCACTATACGCTGGATAATTTGAATGAAATGCTGGAATCCGAGGGTTTAAGCAGCGAACAGATTGCCAGGGCGAAAACGTTGTTTCTTAAACGGCTCTCTATTGATGCTCATGCTTTCTATAACGGAAAAATGCAGACTGTCCCCAAGGCAGCCGTATTTGGATTCAACTGGTTCAATGTGTGGTATACCCCCGGTGTTTCCAAAGTGTCGACCACTATCCGGGATAACAATCTGACATCCTATGATTTATCCAACCGGGGGAATCTGGTGGCCGTGGTCAGTGATTCCACCCGGGTGTTAGGAGATGGCAACTGTACGCCTCCCGGAGGATTGGGTGTGATGGAGGGGAAGGCATTTCTCATGAAATATCTGGGTGGTGTAGATGCCAATGCCCTGTGTATTGACAGCCGGAATGAAAAGGGCGAACACGATCCTGATAAAATCATCGATTTTGTGAAGATGCTACAACCCGGTTTCGGTGCCGTCAACCTGGAAGATATTTCCCAGCCCAATTGTTATAAGGTTTTGGATACACTTCGGGAGGAATGTGATATTCCGGTGTGGCATGATGATGCCCAGGGAACGGCTTCTGTGACACTGGCAGGGCTTTTCAATGCCCTGAAACTGGTGGATAAACCCATCGGGGATGTCCGTATTGTGCTCTTTGGCGCCGGGGCATCCAATACCACCATTGCCCGCATTATTCAAAAAGCCGGCGGCGATCCTGAAAAGATGATTGTTTTTGATTCCACCGGATCTCTGAACCGTGACCGGGAAGACATCAAGGCGGATATCCGGTACTACCGGAAGTGGGAGCTTTGTGAATCCACCAATCCTCAAAAAATTCAGACAATGGATGAAGCCATGAAAGGAGCGGATGTCCTGATTGCCCTGTCCAAATCCGATCCGAACACCATTAAGCCCCGGTGGATTCAGAGCATGGCGCACAAACCCATTGTCTTTGCCTGTGCAAATCCGGTGCCGGAAATCTATCCGTATAAAGCCAAAGAAGCCGGGGCCTATATCGTGGCTACCGGACGAGGTGATTTCCCCAATCAGGTGAATAATTCCCTGGGATTTCCTGGTATCCTCAAGGGAGCATTAATGGCCCGGGCCAGGAAAATCAGTGATGAAATGGCCATTGTGGCGGCTCGGTCCCTGGCAGATTTTGCCGAAAGACGTGGCATCCATCCTGACAATATCATTCCTACCATGGATGAAGCAGGTGTTTTTCCTTTTGAAGCGGCCGATGTCGCCTGTCAGGCGGTGAAAGAGGGACTTGCGCGGGAGGATATTTCCCATAAGGAGGCCTATGCCCGGGTGGAAAAGGGAATCCGGGAATCCAGGGAACTGGTAAAATTGATGCTGGATGAAGGTTATATTAAAACACCTCCACGGTCCATGCTTCAATCTGCTTTTGAATGGGCGGTAAAAGAAGTTAAATAAAGGGAGTCCACATTTCAGGTGGTGATGCCGTAAAGAGCATTTTTTCCCGCGTCACGGGATGAAGGATGGTCAATTTCCATGCATGGAGTGCAATGCCTTCTCCCGGCCAGTCACGGCGACTTCCATATCGGCGATCCCCCAGGACGGGATGTCCCCGGTGTGAAAACTGAATACGGATTTGATGGTGCCTTCCGGTAAGCAGGTCTATTTCAATCAGTGAAATATCCCCAAGGGTTTTCAGGCGGTGAAAACGGAGTTCGGCAGACTGATCCATCGGGTTGTCCGTGACAAATCCGGCGATTTTATCCCGACGGATATAGTCTGTATATGTCCCTTTTTCCGGTGGAATACCCTCTATCAATGCCAGATATGTTTTATCAATTCGGTGTTTCCGGAAATAACGGCTGAGCCTTGAGGCGGCCTTGGATGTCCTGGCGAAAACTATCACACCCGATGTGGGGCGATCCAACCTGTGGACTAATCCCAAAAAAACATTTCCAGGCTTATTATATTTCTTTTTAATGTAAACTTTGGCCATATCCAGCAGGTTGGGATCCCCGCTGATATCCCCCTGGGAAAGGACCCCCGGTGCCTTATTCACAACAAGAAGGTGGTTATCCTCATATAGTATTTGTTCCGGCTTTATTTCCTGGTGAACGGACATACGGAAAGTCTACGCAAGTCAGAGCATAATGGAAAGTTTAAACATTGCCGTTAAAATCCCGCCTGTTTTCCGGGAGATGAAAAGTGTAAATTAAATCCATGAAAAAAGGATACACAACAGGTCTGAACTCCCGGGATTTTTTAGCCTGTATCAGGGATCACGTAGTTTTATTTGATGGGGCTATGGGCACGATGATCTATGAACGGGGTGTGTATGTTAATCAATGTTATGATGCTTTAAACATACAGAAGCCGGATTTGATCCTGGGGATTCACCGGGATTATGCCGATGCCGGAGCAGATGTATTAACGACCAATACCTTTGGAGCGAACCGTTTTCTTCTGAAAAAATACGGCTATGAAGAACGAACGGCTGAAATCAACCGCAAAGGTGCTGAACTGGCCCGGCAGGTCGCTGGCGGACAACTTTTTGTCGCGGGTTCCATGGGACCGCCGCCTGACCGGATGGAGCCCCTGGGCAAACTGACATCCCGTGAAATCCGTGAAGCTTATCATGAGCAGGCGGAAGCCCTTTTGCAGGGCGGCGCGGATATTCTGATTCTGGAAACTTTTTCTGACCTGGGAATGATTCTTGAAATTATCCGGGAAATTAAAAGGTCTTTCCCCCAGGTGCCACTGATCGGTCAGATGACCGTGGATAAGGAGGGACGGACATCCCTGGGGAGCACACCGGAAATTTTCGCCTCGGAAATTGTCCGGGCCGGTGCCGATGTGGTGGGAACAAATTGCAGCCTGGGCCCCAGCAAGATGCTGGATGTGGCTGAACGGATCTTCCGGATTTCACCGATCCCTGTAAGCGCCATGCCCAATGCCGGGGTTCCCCAGCGTGTGGACGGCCGAAATATCTATTTTTCGTCTCCCGAGTATTTTAGCGAATATACCCGTCGATTTGTCCAGGTTGGAGTACGGATTGTGGGGGGATGTTGCGGAACCACTCCGGATTTTATTCGGAGCATGCGAAATGCCCTAAAGTCCATTCAGCCCCGGAAGCGCATCGAAATAACATCGCTCCCGCCTCAACATGATGAAAATGTGGATCTGATACCTACGGCAAAAAAATCCCGTCTGGCTGAAAAAATGAGCCGGGGTGAATTTGTCACGACAGTGGAAATTGTCCCTCCTCAGGGACCAAATCCTCAAAAGGCCGTCGAACAATCCCGGATTCTCTTTGAAGCCGGTGTTGATGCCATCAACATTCCTGACGGTCCCCGGGCTTTATCCCGCATGGCTTCCAGCTATCTTTCCCTGATTATTCAACAGGAAACAGGCGGCGAGGCAATCCAGCATTTTACCTGCCGGGACCGGAATTTATTAGGGATGGTTGGGGATTTCCTCGGGGCTTATGCCGCCGGAATCAGGAATATTCTCATCATTACGGGCGATCCGCCGAAAATGGGGACGTTCCCTGATGCTTCCGCTGTCTTCGATGTGGATTCCATCGGACTCACCCGGGTGGCTTCCATTCTGAATCATGGCCGGGATTTAGGCGGGAATGTCCTGAAGAAAGCAACAGGCTTTTTTATTGGTGTGGGGGCCAATCCGGGGGCGATCAATCCGGAGGAAGAAATCCGCCGCCTTGAGGAAAAACGGGATGCCGGTGCAGAATATATTATGACCCAACCTGTTTTTGATCCGGAAATTTTTCTCACATTTATGGATAAAATTAAACATATCAAACTCCCTGTTATCGCCGGTATATGGCCTCTGGTCAGTGTGAGGAATGCCGAGTTTATGAATAATGAAGTCCCCGGCGCTAATGTCCCCGATTGGGTTATGGAACGGCTGAAACGGACCCGCAGCAAGGAAGAGGCCCGGGAGACAGGCCTGGCCATAGCCCGGGAAACTCTGAGGATTCTAAAGCCCCACCTTCAGGGTGCCCAGATTTCCATGCCTTTTGGCAATGTGAAATATCCTCTGGAAGTGTTAAAGGAGGTTTTATCATGAGAGATTTAAAATCTTCGCCCCATGTGCTGGTGCAGGTACTTCATCAGCAACTCATCTGGCTTACGGGATTACTCTTGATTTTTGCCGCATCCTTTCTCTTCGCCAGTTGGCGGATGCAAAGCCTGATTGTCCGGGTTGCCGCCGGATTGATTCTGGCTGATCTTGCCGCGGCTTCTGCAGCTTTTATGGGATACCGCTTTGCCTGGCAGGATCTGCCCATGACAAACCGGACAGCCCGTTTTATCCGCCGGGAATTGCTTGTGACCTTTATCAGCAGTCTGATTCTTGTAGGATATGGTGTCCGGGTTGCCCTGGATATACCCGGGCGATTCAGAAATCCCGTGACTGTGAATCCCGATACCGTGTTTATTCTGACGGCAGCCTTTCTTTTGATCAATATTTTAAGTGCCTGGCTGATGAATAAAATTCTAAACCGGGGCGGCTTTTATCTTCGCCTTTTTTCTGTGATAACCATGACTGTCGGTGGATTCCTCCTGTTGAAAAGCCCGTGGAAAAGCTGGGACCCCATTATCGCCATAATCATGACTCTCCTCTTCGTCGCGGCGATCTGGAATGTTTTCAAATCGGTAGCCGAACTTTTGCAGCGGGGGGTTCCTACAGGGATAAAGCTTAATAAAATAGTGCAGGAACTGGAAAAGCAGGTGGATGTAAGCACTGTTTCCCAGGCCCGGCTCTCCCGGGAAGACGAGGGTTTGCAATTTACTGGGAAAGTGACGCTGAACACATCCTATGATCCTGACAGGGGAGATGCCATCCGCGCCTACCTGAATGAAAAATTTGGTATTCACCAGGCAATTTTGGAACTCGTGTTTAAAGGCGACAAGAAATCCGATAACGAGTAATCATTGAGGATATGTATGATACGCATTGTCCGTACCACATTTGCAAATGTCTATGACGGCCCGTCCTTTTCCTCTCAGATGGTAACACAAGGTGTGGCCTGGGAAAAAGTTGAGCTGTTGGACCGAAAAGAGGATTGGCTGAAGGTCCGCCTGTCGGATTCTTATGAAGGGTGGATGCAAAATTTTTCCATTCTGGAAATGTCAGAAAAAACGTACCAAAGATATCAAAAGCTGCACCAGCGAGTCATGGATTTCCCCTTTGGCCGTTTGATGAACGAAAACGGGGAGTTTATTGGCGAAACAGTGATGGGTGGGCGCTATCCGGTACCGGAAGATGCACCGGATTGTGTGATCCTGCCGTCCGGGATTCAGGGATGTGTGCGGGGACAGAAGCTCGAAACAGTCCACACCGTCCGGGCTCGGGTTGTGGCTCTGGCAGCAGAGATGATCGGGACAGCCTACCTGTGGGGCGGGAAAACGGAATACGGAACCGATTGCAGCGGGCTGGTTCAGTGTTGTTTTGGCATTGAAGGGATTTACATGCCCCGGGATGCATCACAACAGATAAAAGGGGTTAACCATAATCCGATTGATCCTGAAGAAGCCGAACCCGGGGATCTGGCATTTTTCCGGAATGAACAGGGACGGATTGTCCATGTGGCCATTATGACCGGACCGTCACAGTTTATACACTCTTCCGGGGAGGTTAAGCGAAATTCCTTCAGAAAGAACCATCCCCTGTATTCCGAAAAGCTGGATCACATGCTGGAAGGGGTTTACAAGATGCCGGAAAAGACGGATATCTAATCCCTGATTATTATTAAATTATCATGAATAAATATTTTTAAAGAATTAATAAATTATTATGCATTCATCGAAGCAGATGAAGGGAGGCTATCATGAATGGGATCATTTTTTTTAGAACCATGAAACTGGCGGAAGTGATAGCTTTTTATACACGGACACTGGGTATGGCAATCTGGCTGGAGCAGGCGGATTGTGTGATTCTTCAAAAGGGAAATCTGCTTCTTGGGTTTTGTCAGAGGGATACTATAGATGCCCGGGGAATTATCACTATTTTTACAGAAACCCGGGATGAAGTGGATCAATTATACGGCAGGCTTTTAGACCGGAGTGAAAAAAAGCCTGTTTTTAACGACACCTATCGTATTTACCGGTTTTTTGCCCGGGATCCGGAGGGCAGGACAGTAGAAATTCAATGGTTTAATCACGGGTTGAACCCCTATCGAAGCGGAACCGATTTGCTCATGTCCCGCCGGAGTATCCGGTCTTTTACTTCTGAACCCATTCCCGATGATTTGTTACACCGTGTTCTCGATTCCACCCGGTATGCACCCTCAGCCCGTAATTCCCAGCCTGTCTATTTTGTAGCTGTCCGGACACAGGAAATGCTTCGGGCGTTGGCAAATGTCCGGGCTGCTGCTGCTCCCATTGCCAGGGCACCCATGGCTCTGGCCATTGTTGCCGATCCGGAGATCAGCCGACGGGCGGTGCAGGATGGGGACATTGCCGCATATCATCTGCTCCTTGCTGCCTGGGATTACGGTTTGGGTACCTGCTGGATTGCCGACATGGACCGTCCGGAGGTGAAAAAAATCCTCAATGTACCGGAACATCACTATGTCAGTACTGTGACACCCCTGGGATGGCCTGCAGAATCACCCCCAATCCGGGAAAGACGTCTGGTTTCACTGAAAAATTTGTGATAAAGCAATGTTATATCAATGACAATCATAAGGAGTTTGCCATGGTTCGATGGGTTATTATCTTATGTCTTGCCGGATTTGTTGATATACGCGCACAGGAACCCCGGCTTGAGTACATTCCGGCAAAATGGGATCAAATTCTTCAGCAGGTAAAAGATATTCGTGAGGATGCGAAAGCGGAGGAAGACTCCCTGACCCGAGTGATTCTGGAACAGGAAGACATGCTCCGGGAACAAAAGCGGAATGCCAAAAAGGTTCTCCGTTGGAATACGGAAGATATTAAAGCCCCTGGTTCTCCGAAGGATTTTACCAGCTGGTTTCATTTTTCACCGAATCATCAGGATGCTACGGGAACGTGCTGGGCCTATGCAGCCACATCGTTTGTGGAATCGGAAATCACCCGGATCAAGGGAAAGAAAATCAAACTCTCTGAAATGCATACCGTGTATTATGAATATCTGGAAAAAATCCGACGCTTTGTGGAAAAACGGGGAAATTCCTATGTGGGTCAGGGGAGCCAGATTGGCAGCGGACTTCGGATTATGGACTGGTATGGTATTGTGCCGGAATCTGTGTATCCCGGAACAATGGATGAATTTCATGACCATGAGAAAATGTACGAAGAAATCTCAGATTATCTGGATTTTATTAAAACTCATAAAATTTGGGATACCGAACGGGTTTTGGAAGGGGTGAAAGTCATCCTGAATCACACGATGGGAGAACCTCCTGCAGAATTTTTCTTTGCGGGGGAGATCTGGACTCCCAAACGGTTTGCCCGGGAGTTTCTTCATTTCAACGGCGGGGATTATGTGAATCTGATTTCAACAATGAAAGATCCATTTTATACCTATACGGCCTTTGATGTCCCCGACAATTGGTGGCTGGACAGCTCTTACTACAATATCCCGCTGGAACAATGGATGGAGGTGATCGAAACGGCTGTAAAGCAAGGTTACACGGTTGCTATCGGCGGGGATGTTAGCGAGCCGTCTTTTATTAAAGAGAAAGATATTGCCGTCACGGCACCGGTGGATATTCCGGAAAGAAATATTGATCAGGCATCCAGGGAATACAGGATCTACAATGGATGTACCACTGACGATCATGGTGTACACATTGTGGGATTCACGCGGTATGGTGGCAGGGATTGGTATCTGGTCAAGGATTCCGGCAGTACAGGCCGGGCTGGTAACCATTTCGGATATATGTTTTACAGGGAGGATTACATCAGGCTGAAGATGTTGAGCATCACGCTTCACCGGGATGCGGCGGAAAAAATGATCGGACAATTTTAAAAAATGTGATTGTCACCGGCTGAGGGGATACGTAAATTTTCCCCCGGTGAGGGCGATTGGCTCAGTTGGTTAGAGCGCTGGTCTCACATACCAGAGGTCACTGGTTCGAATCCAGTATCGCCCACGAGTAGAGATTAAGATAAAGATTAAAGATTTAGGTTAAGTACGAGCAGTGAACGGTTTCAAACCAGTCCCCGGTAATTGGTAGATCGGCTGATTGATTTTATTGGAAGATTCCGACACCGCTTAGCGATGTTCAAAAAATCGTAAAACTGTTGATCCCGTGACCTCTAATAATTCTCCATCATCACTTCAAAATAGGATTGGGGATGAAGGCAGGCGGGACAGTTCTTTGGAGCAGAGCTGCCTTCGTGGAGATAGCCGCAATTCCGGCATTTCCAGACAACTTTCCCATTTTTGGCAAAGACTTTTCCCTGTTCCAGGTTTTCATAGAGTTTTCTGTAACGGGTTTCATGGGCTTTTTCCACCCGGGCAATCAGTTTAAAAGCCGAAGCCACATCCTGGAATCCCTCTTCTTCGGCTACTTTAGCAAATTCAGGATAAAGCTCTTTCCACTCTTCTTTTTCACCCTCTGCAGCGGCTTCCAAATTTTCCAGGGTTGTGCCGATTTTTCCGGCAGGGTATATAGCCGTAATTTCAACCGGTCCCCCTTCCAGAAATTTGAAGAAACGCTTTGCATGTTCTTTCTCATTGAGAGCTGTTTCTTCAAAAAGAGCTGCAATCTGTTCCAATCCCTCTTTTTTTGCCTGTTTTGCAAAATAATCATAGCGCATCCGTGCCTGAGATTCTCCTGCAAATGCTTTCAATAAGTTCTGCTCTGTCCGGGTCCCCTTTATTGACGCCATGTGAATCTCCTTTTGGTAACGGGTTAATATTTATCTGAAAAGCAATAATAAGCATTCATGAGAAATATAAACAGAAATTTTATATCAAAATCAATCGATTATGAAAATCTGCCAAATGCTAAGCCCCGACTCGTATTATATATAAAAAACAATATAAGCTTGCATCTCATTGCCGGTGTGATTATTTTGTCCCCGGGGATCACAAATCATAAAGTTCTTCCTATATAGGGACATTAAAATTTATAAATCACTGTTACCCATATTCTGGCCCAAGCACCCGCCCCAACCCAGCTCATGAATCCAAGAATTTATGAACCTCTCAACGTCTTAATTTCTAAACGTATCAACCCATCTTCCATAATTAATTGCTAAACGCTATACCTTTCTTTAAATTTACCAGCTTTGTAAAATAAATTATCAGGAGACCGATTATATGGGTGTCATGAATCAAATGCGGGATAAAATGTCAATCATCCTCGGGATCGTAATTGTCGCATTTCTGGCGACGATTTTTTTTAGCTGGGGTATGGGCATCAATGGTTCCCGCAGCCAAAAAAATATTATCGCGGAAGTGAATGGGACGGAAATTACTCTGGAACAATACATGTCCGCCTTAAACCAACAGATGTCCTACTATAGAGAGCAAACCGGACAGGAGTTGGATGCAATGACCCGGGTTCGACTTCAGGACCAGGTCTTTGAAAGGATGGTTCAGGAAATTCTGATACAGCAGGAAATTGAAAAACTGGGATTGGAAGCTACAGACGAAGAGGTCTATTTCTACCTGGAAAACAATCCCCCGGAATATATCCGGCAGGCTGAAATATTTCAAACAGACAGCCTTTTTGATCATCAGAAATACCTGAACATTCTCAGAGATCCTTCAAATCCTTATGGTATTAACTGGGTGCCTATCGAGGAAGAAATCCGGAGGATTCTCCCCTATGAAAAGCTGAATGAATATCTGGCTGCTACGATCATTGTAACTGATGAAGATGTCCGCCGGGTCTATGCTGATGAGACTGTCCTTTATGATATTGAATATCTGACGGTTGCCTCTAATAAAATTCCTAACGATACCATAAAAATAACTGACGAGGAAATCCGGGACTATTATAATCAGAATAAAGAAAAATATAAAATCCCTGAGACAAAAATTCTTCAATGTGTCAGCTGGTCTAAAGTGCCATCTTCGGAAGACACCCTGCTTGTCCGTAAAGAGATTGAAGAGATATTGCTTCGTCTTGAAGAAGGCGAAACATTTGAAGACCTTGCCAGGATTTTTTCTCAGGATCCGTCTGCATCGGAAGGCGGAAGCCTGGGATATATTCAAAAAGGTGAAATGGTTAAGCCCTTTGAAGATGCCGCTTTTTCGGCACCCCTTCATAAGGTGGTCGGACCCGTTGAAACCCGTTTCGGATATCATTTAATTCGGGTTGATGACCGGAAGGTGGAAAATGGCGAACCCCAGGTGAAGGTTTCCCATATTCTACTGAAAGTGGATGTGGGGCCCAATACACTGGATAATCTTGCTTCCGAAGCCCGGATTTTTACCTTTGACGCGGAAGACCAGGGTTTTGAGAAAGCTTTGAACTATTATAAGCTTCAAGCAGATACGACACACATGGGAGTTACAGAGGATAACTATTATTATCCGGGACTTGGATTTGTCCCCGATTTGACCCGGTGGGCTTTCCGGAATAAAGTCGGTGCAATTACAGAACAACCTTTTGAGACACAGGATAAAATTATTGTCGCGCAAATTATCGAGGAAAAACCGGAATCATATCAATCCTTCAGTGAACTCAAACCTACCCTTGAACGGCAACTCCGGCAGAAAAAGAAAGATGAACTCAGCCGTCAAATAGCTATGGAACTTACTGAATTAGAGGGAAATCTCTACGATTTGAAAGATGAGAATCCCCTGACGGTTTTCGGCAGTGAAGAAGCAATCACGTTAAAAAACCCGCCGGTACAGTTCAGGAATAATCCGGTGTTTGATGAACTTGTCCGCATGGCCGCGCTGAATGAAATTGTGGGACCTGTCAAAACATCCCGTGGATATACCCTCATTCAGGTGATGAAAAAAAGTGCCTTTGATGAAAAAGGATTTCGGATTCAGCAGGAATCCATCAGACAGCGGCTCCGGAGAGAAAAAGAAACGACAGTGATTGAAGCCTTTCTCGCAAAACTCAGGGAAAAGGCTGAAGTTCATGACTACCGGAATAAATATTTCTGATTATTATTTTCTGATACGAACAATAAAAAAAGGCAGAGTTTTTTCTGCCTTTTTTTGCTTATTGATTTTTCCGTTTAATCATAGTTTTTTTAGTGCCTGCTGAAAACGGGTTTCCACTTTTTCATTTTCATTTCGGAGCGCTTTTACGAATTTGTTTTCGTCATAACTTCCGCGAACCGATTCGAAATCCTTCTGCTGAATCGTTTCATCACCATCCGGACCGTAGCCGATGCGGCTTGTGGGATCAAATTCCTTTTCTGCATCCTTCAGAATCATGTTGTTCAGTTTCAGAATATTCTTCTTCCAATCTTCCAGAATCAGCTTCAGCTGGTCCCGATTCAGATTTTCCGGATACTTTCCGAATGTTTGCCTAACGACCTGTGCCCACCATCTCAGATTGTCTTTTTTATAATTTGCGGCTGTATTCTGCAGGATGGCAAGCAGTGCTTCAACTGAATCTGTATCGTCACGGCATATCGTATCAATACATCTGTTCAGACCTTTTTCTGATACCAGCATTCCAGCCAGATCAAACCATTTTTCGGGTGAGTCACCAGAATTCTCTGATATTTCCGTAAAAACTTCCCTGAGTGTTTTCCCTGTCTTTTCATGATTCAAAAGCTTCAACAGGATTTCTCCCAGGTAAATGGCCACCGCTATTTTGTAGTATTTGACGCCTGTTCTCAACAACAGCCGTTTAATGACCAACCCCTTGTAAGAGACAAATTCCTGTTCTTTTCTGCTTTTTTCATTCAGCTCCTGGAGGATTGAAATGGCATTTAAAACTTTGCCGATGGTTCGGGGATTGAAGAGATCAAAATGGATCTGATCGAACTTCCGGGGATCTTTACGGCGGTCACGCGCCGGCCATTTTTCACTATCCCGCCGGGTTCCCACGGTAAAGAGATTCATGGCGGGAGTAAGCTGGCTTTTTCCCGCTTCGGCTGTGATATAGGAGAAGGGAAAATCTGCGGCATCAAAATTCCCCGTGTGTTTTCCCGTCACCACACTGAAGGCACCGACCCTGCAGGGCCAGAGCATATAGGAGAGTGAACCGGTTTTGACACCGCGTTCCAGGATTCCCTGATGCAATGGGCCCAGTTTGTACATGTGATTGCTTTGATTGGTTCCGCTTCCTGCATTGTAAAAGGAAAACATACCGGCAATCATGAGTGTTGATTTGTGATGGGTGACGGTGTAAGGTCCGCCGAAGACACTGACGGCTTCTCCGTGGAATCCCTCACAATTGGCAAAGAAAGCCGATCCTTCTGCAGAATACTGCTTACCCAGGCGGACACCCTGTCCCACAAAACACTTATCCAGCAGCACCCCATCCCGGATATGGGATCCTGATTGCACGATAAAGTGTTTGGCTATAACGCCGGAACCGATTTTCACAGGATCTTCCCGGCATCCTGCCAGGGATCCCTCTTCCAGGAGGAGAGCTCCCAGGACTTCAGCTCCTTCACCGATTTCCATGTTTCGTAATACCTGGCAGTTCCGGATTTGGGCATAAGGTCCCACATAACCCGTGGTGCAGGTTTTTTCGTTGCAGTAATTTCGGATCAGGGTTTGCAGCTTTTCCATTAAAGCATCATGATGACGAAAATGGGCCAGCATGTAGGCAATTTGTGCAGAGAGCTTGTCGTATATAAGTAACTCCCGACCTCCGCCTTCATTGAGAACCTCGATTTCCGTCCCGTTTCCAAACCTGGTTTCACCTGTCACCGCCAAAGATTGTACCGAATCCACAACAGCGTGATGAGAAATCTCATACCGGCACAGATTCTGAACATTGCAAATCAGGGCATTATCCCCGATAGTGCAGTCTTTCAAAGTACTATTCCAAAGACCTGCAGGATGCCTTCCCCGGTCCGGAAGGGTAAGATCCTCAGTAAAAATCCCGAGACTCACCTTTCCCTGAAAACGGACATTGTGGATCCGTTCCGGGGTAAAGCGCTCATGAACCAGAATGGTTTCCCAGGATTCGGCGGAGCATCCCTGCTTTTTCAGACGACCGATTTCCTGTGATTTGAGTTTACGATATAACATCGTGTTACCTGATTCTATACTTTTGGTAAATTATGAAGGGCATCGTGTTCAATATTCTTGAAATATTTCACCGTTCCCACCTTCAGTTCCATGGTGGCTTCCTCGTCGCAGCAAATAATGCCGTGGGGGTGCATCTGAAGCATGGACACAGTCCACATGTGATTTATTCCTTCTTCCACCACATTTTGGAGCGCCCGGGCTTTTTTATAACCGTTTACAATAATCAGCACTTCATGGGCCGCCATCACCGTTTCCACACCTACCGTCAGAGCCATTTTGGGGACTTTGTTCACGTCGTTATCAAAAAAGCGCGAGTTGGCCATAATGGTATCATAGGTAAGGGTTTTAATCCGCGTTTTGGAAGATAGCGAAGATCCCGGTTCATTAAAAGCGATGTGCCCATCCGGACCGATTCCTCCCAGGAAAAGATCAATTCCGCCTGCATCCTTAATCTTTTGCTCATAATCACAGCACTCTTTTTCCAGATCCGCCGCATTTCCATTCAGGATATTCACATTTTCTTTAGGGATATCGATATATTTGAAAAGGTTATCCCACATGAAAAAGTGATAACTCTGGGGATGATCTTCCGGAATACCCACATATTCATCCATATTGAAAGTGATGACATTTTTGAAGGAGACTTTACCTGCTTTATGGAGTTTCACCAATTCCTGATAGGTCCCGATGGGAGAGGAACCGGTTGGAAGTCCTAATACAAAAGGTTTGTCTCCCTTCTTTTCAGCCTGGTTGATTTTGCTGGCTACATAGTGGGCCACCCACTGACTCAGATGATCATAATCATTGTAGATCAAGATACGCATAGCATCCCATCCTTTCTTTTATTCTTGTTTTATCATTATTCTTGCATCAGCCACAAAGACGCCTTTACTTTTGTCCAGCACGATGAGGGGGTTAATATCCAGTTCCTGAATGTCGGGATGATTCACGGCCAGTTGCGAAAGCCTGAGAATGCATTCTATAACTTTATCCAGATCCCGTGGTCCGTGTCCACGTACACCGTGAAGAATGCTGGAGGATCGGGTTTCTTCAATCATATGCTCCACATCACTTGTTTGCAGAGGAGCAACCCGGAAACTCACATCCTTGAAGACTTCCACATAGATTCCGCCCAGACCGAACATAATGACCGGACCGAAACTGTTGTCCCGGTTGAGTCCCAGAATCACTTCTTCTCCATCTGAAATCATTTGTTCGATAAGGACTCCCTTCACTTTGGCGTTGGAATCATATTGTTTTGCCTTTTCCAGGATTGTTTTATAGGCTTCTTTCACCTCTTGATCAGACCGGATATTCAGAATCACGCCGCCGGCTTCCGATTTATGGATAATTTCATCGGATACGACTTTCATGACCACGGGATATCCCATGGATTCAGCCTTCTGAACGGCTTCATCTTCAGAACGGGCAAGAACCGATTCGACAACCGGAAAAGCGTAAGCTTTCAGCAGTTCATCCGAGAGATCTTCTGTCAGGTAGTGTTTTCCTGCGTTTTTCACTTCCTGAATAATTTCATTTACCCGTGCATCATCCACATCTTTAAATACCGGTGCCGGCTTTGGGACTTCTTTCCGATCCTGGTTGAAATGATATACGGTTGCAAATGCCCGGCACATGGATTCAGGCCGGGTATAATGGGGGATTTTATTTCGCTGAAGTACATCGATGCCCTGAGCTACATCTGCCTCCCCCATAAAAGAGGCGTAGACCGGTTTGTTGTAATGGTGAGCGACCTTGGCAATTTCCCGGGCGATAAGGTCGATTTCCGTCATGGATTGAGGGGTTAGAATGACAAAAACACCGTCCACAGCCGGATCTTTAAATGCGGCTGACAGGGCCACACTATAACGGTCCGCCCTTGCATCCCCAATAACATCCACCGGATTTTTAATATTTGCAGTCGCCGGCAGGCTTTTTTTAAGGATGGCCGTGGTTTCATCAGAAAATTTTGCCAGTTCCAGACCGTCACGTATCGCAGCATCTGTTGTGAGAACACCGGGTCCCCCTGCGTTGGTGATAATAGCTACCCGCCTGGATTTTGGGATGGGCTGATAGGCAAAAGCTATGGCAATATTGAACATTTCATCGACATCCTGGCATCGGATAATGCCTGTCTGGCGAAAGGCGGCATCGCACACTTCATCGCTTCCGGCCATGGAACCTGTATGGGATGCAGCAGCAATGGCCCCTTCGGATGTTCGCCCCGATTTCAGAATCAAAACCGGTTTTCCGGCCTTAATTACTTCACGGGCTGCTTTCATCAGTCCCGGACCGTCTTTGACCTCTTCAAGGTACATCAGGATAATCTTTGTTTTTGGATCATCCTTTAGATAATAAAGAAGGTCAATTTCTGTTACATCAGCCTTGTTACCAAAACTAATAAATTTAGAAAATCCGATGCGTTTTGCATAGGCGTAATCCAGGACAGCGGTACATAAGGCTCCGCTTTGGGACAAAAACCCGATAGTTCCCTCCTCCGGCATGCGGCGGGCAAAAGAGGCGTTGATTTTGGACCGGGCATCCGTATTAATAACACCCAGGCAATTGGGACCAATGATGGACATCCCGTATTTATCGGCAATGGCCTTGACCTGCTTTTCCCTTTTAATGCCTTCTCCACCGACTTCTTTAAAACCGGCTGATATGATAATAGCGGCTTTGATTCCCTTCTGACCACACTGCTCAAGGGCCAGATGGATGACAGATGCAGGAAAGACGATGATCGCCAGATCTACTGAATCCGAAATATCCGTCACATATTTGTAAGCTTTGATTCCGGCTATAAAACGCTCACGCGGACTGACAGGATAAACAACACCGTTGAAATCCGCATCCAGTATATTTCTGAGTATATCATGTGGAACTGTTCCCACAACTTTATTTGTTCCTACAACTGCTACAGAATCCGGATAAAATATTTTATCCAGATTTGCCTTGAAATCCTTTTTCATGAGGATTCCCCCGTTTGATTAATATGTCGCTTATGATAAATGTGATGAGATAAATTCCACGGCATCGGCAACCGTCTGAACTGACAATGCCTTGTCTTCATCCAATTCGACGTCGAATTCTTCTTCAAAAGCAGCAACAAGTTCCAGACTCTGCATGGAATCCGCTCCCAGATCAAAGATGAAGTTAGCATCATCAAAGATTTCTTCCGGATCCATTTTCAATACGTTGGCAACGACTTTCTTTACCCGTTCCTGTACCTCGTTTTTTTCCATTCTTTCCTCCTGTTGGTTGATATATCGGCTATGGTGCATATTTAATGATGGGTCTGTAGATGTCCCCCATGCATATAACAGGATTGAATCAACGGATCTTTGTTTAGGGTGAGGGTCAATTATCGGAACGTGCGAGATAAGAGCCCCGTTTTCAAAATTTAAATAAATTATAATAGGATTTGAAGCGACATGCAATATATTCTTTCTATTTATTCTCCGGGAAACCGGGCTTGGTTGAGGACTTTAATTTTGTGACTTGATTTTGTCTGTTGTATATTTCAAAAATTTAAAACAGGGGAATTCTGAGATGAACGAAAAACGCTCGATAGCATCCTGGGCTCTGTACGACTGGGCCAACAGTGCTTTTGCAACGACGGTGATGGCCGGATTTTTTCCTCTCTTTTTCAATCAGTATTGGGCGGATCCTTCCAATCCTACACGGAGTGTCATGTATCTGGGATGGGCAAACTCGGTTGCATCTATTGTCGTGGCCCTTCTGGCCCCTTTTCTGGGAGCCGTGGCAGACCGGGGGACTGCCAAGAAGAAATTTCTGTTCCTTTTTGCTTTTTTAGGGGTTTTAATGACTGGCGGACTCTGGTTTGTGGCCCAGGGAATGTGGAAATTTGCCGCATTGCTCTACGTGCTGGGTACCGTAGGGTTTTCCGGAGGCAATATTTTTTATGATTCCCTTCTCCCGGGAGTGGCGACGGAAAAAAAGGTGGATTTTGTCAGTAGCCTGGGGTTTGCCATAGGATATATCGGCGGGGGACTCCTTTTTGCCGTGAATGTTTTTATGTTTCTAAAGCCTGATTTCTTTGGAATTCCCGACGGAGCAACTGCCATAAAACTCTCGTTTCTCAGCGTTGCGGTGTGGTGGGCTGTTTTTTCCATTCCTATCTTTCTCTTTGTGAAAGAACCCCGCCTTATAGATGCTGTGCCGCTTCATAAGGCTTTTGTAATGGGATGGCGCCAGTTAATAGGTACTTTCAGACATATCCGGCACCTTAAAGTCGTCGGACTCTTTCTCTTTGCCTACTGGTTGTATATCGACGGGGTGGATACGATTATCCGGATGGCCGTGAGTTACGGGGACTCTCTGGGATTTGACAGCAGTGTTCTGATTTCAGCTTTGCTGATTACCCAGTTTGTCGCCTTTTTCGGATCGCTTGCCTATAGCTGGTTTGCCCGGAAAATCGGTGTGAAACCCGCCATTATGGTGGCTATTTGTGCCTACTGCCTGATTACAATTCTGGGCTACTTTATGAACCAATCCTGGCATTTCCTGGCTCTGGCCATCTGTATCGGACTTTTTCAGGGAGGTATTCAAGCCCTGAGCCGGAGCCTGTATACACGGATCATCCCCAAGGAAAAATCAGCGGAATTCTTTGGCTTTTACAATATGCTTGGAAAATTTGCCGCCGTGGTCGGCCCTTTCCTCATGGGTACCATCGGGTATATTTCAGGTAACCAGAGAATGGGGATATTGTCTATCCTCTTCCTCTTTATTGGCGGGGCTTATTTCCTTTCCCGGGTGAATATCACAGAAGGGGAAATCATGGCGAAAAAATACCTCGCAGATTAAATAAAAACCTTTTACTAAAGAGTTTATGATGCGTATCACATTTTTATAATCAGTATTGCATTGAGATGAAAATACAACTATTATAATAATAAACCATAACGAACAAAGTAGGGGGTACATTATGAGAAAATGTGCTGTTGTTTTGATGTGTCTCTTCGTACTGGCCGGAATGACCTTTGCCGGTATGACGGACGAACAAATGCAGGTACGGGCACAGAAAGCCGTACAGAATTTAAGACCGTCTTCACAGATGCTGAAGGTGGATCAATACCACCCTGAAACGGCGAACAAGCCCCATAGTCCGAAACAGATGAGAGATCGGAATGTATGGAAGGAAAATGTGATGTTACATCACTTGTCCGGAATTTCCATGCAGAAATCCACAATTGATTTCTCTATACAGATCAATGGCGCAGATACAACAATTTATGCTGTTGGCGACAGTATTACACTGACAGTAACGGCAGACCGGCCATTAGGCACTATGATCTTTGTGGATGATGGGGACAATGTGTTTTCATTCTCAGATCTGAATGCTTTTGCCCATTTGGAGATGGGAGGCGAGGAATTTGTTTTCATGATTGAAGATGGGGATGAAATGGATATGACACCTCCCGGAGACGGTATTTGGGAAGTGACGATATCCACGGAATTTGAAGAGGATGGTCCTCTTATATCTCTTCAGAATGCCACTATCTATATCGTCGTCATGGATATGAATACTGAAATGTACGACCTGGCAATGGCTTATTGTGAGGAACCCATAGGCGCAACGTCTTTTATTACTGGCAATGTGTCGGATGGGATGAATCCTGTGCAGAATATTCTGATGGTTGCTTTCCCAGGTGTCATTGATTCTATGTATGCGAAATCCGAAGATGAACCGGAGGTTGTTTTCCTGACAAAAACTGATCAGAACGGGAATTATTCCATGGCCATACCAAAAGAAGCGGAGAACATGTTCCCCGGCCCATGGACAGTTTTTGCCCTGAATATCTGGCAGGTTCCGGGTGGCATGTATGCCGAACCCATGTATTATACGGTTTTTCTCCCCGGGACTCCTGTTGCCGATTTTACACTGGTTGAAGGGGCTTATTTCATATCCGGTTTTGTGACTTCAACAGAAGGGCTTCCAGTCTCCAATGTGCGGATGCTGGCCAATAACGGTATGTATGAAGTGATGGGCACGACAGATGCAACGGGTTATTATGAAATTCCGGTGATGCCCGGTTGGTGGGAAATTGAATTCATCGAAGAAGACCTGGCCGGACAATACCTCATCCCCTATTGGGGCCAGTATTATGCCGATGTCATGGATGCAGATGTCACCCTGGATATCCAGCTTTACAATGTGTATCCTCAGGATGCTATAAGCGGAACGGTTTCTTTCAATGTTCCGGACAAGTATGCGTTAACAGATCTGTCTGTGATTGCAGATAAATGGCCCTTTGGATATTCCATTGCGTCTGTGGATGAATTCGGGGATTATGCCGTGCCTGTAACATCTGAGCTGGATTGTGTGTATGTTGATGACTGGAACGGCATGTCTTATGGATATGGGGTTTGGGTATCCCGTAATGATTATGAAGATCCTATGACGGTTCCTGACTATTATCCTGAAGTTATGTCCGGTTCATCCGGGATTGATTTTCAGATCATTGAACCCGACGCCGCCCTCTTCGGTGTCGTTACAGATTATCAGACTGGCTATCCACTCTACGATGCGGAAATCAATGTATACACTACAGATTACACTTATGATTACTGGACTTATACGGATGAATATGGGAATTACTATTTTGATCTCATTGGTGGTATGATGTATATCATCGAAGCGTACTATCCCGATGAATGGTATATGCCGGCTCTTGTGGATACCCTTTTTATTCCTCAGGGTGGCATGGTGGAATATCCGATGGCTCTGAAATCTCCAGAGGAATTTGTATACTTTCAGGGGAATGTCTATGATAATGATAGATTCCCCGTAGGTGGTGCTGTAGTGGATATCGAAAGCTATGAGTACTTTGCCAGAACCACGACAGACGGTGCCGGATACTTCTATTTTGATGGCTTGAAACCTTATGAAGGATATAATATTACAGTCAATGCAGAAGGATTCAATACCTGGTATGGCAATGTTTGGATTGATGGTCCTGTTGATAATTATGAGATTTATCTTTCATCTCATTCGGATACCGGTTATGTCTGGGTACAGGGACAGGTTACCGATGGCGTGAACCCTGTCGGTGGCGCCATTGTATGGCATTATGATGAATACGGTGACCACCATATCTGGACCGACGAGAACGGATATTTTGACCTCTGGGTACCTCAGGGGGAATTGAACCTGAAAGTCGGAGCCAATGGGTTCTATGCCGAAAAACCCGCGTT